>CAZRPQ010000174.1:0-5487 GCA_964601725.1 uncultured Salinivenus sp.
AGGGCCAGGGAGATCTTCCACAGGTTCGTCGCCCATGGGGTAAGGACCGACGATGGAAATCGGGCCATGAGCTTCAGCCGAGAGAGGTGCCAGTCGAGGTAGCCGGAGAGAACGTCGGTGAGCGAGCATACGTATGGCATGGCAGGCGGGTCTGGTGTCGGCAAAGATCGCGAATCGGTTCACGATCTGTACTGCTGGGCATCAGGCCCGTTCTATTTTGAAAATCCGCCCGACTATTGTCGTGTACCGTGGTTGAAGAGGCAAAATGCAAACCTGTCTCGGGATCTCGCAGAAAGCATCGCGTAGCTGATCGAGACGACCTCGGGGCGATTCGTTGCGGAGGGTCTCGGGAAACACTGAGCGAAGGGGAGACAACGGCACTCGGGGGAGTCGCGGTCGGGGCTTCGAGGATCGGACTCCCGCCTCGTAGGTTCACAACAGCCCAGCACTTCTCTGCCGCATTCCGTCGCCCCGTTCCCGTCAATTCAATCGTTATGTCTGAGCCGAGCCCCGAGGCGTCCGCTTCCACCCCCTCGTCCTTCCGTCGTATCCTCAAATGGGGCGGTGGTCTTCTCGGCGGCCTCGTCGTCCTCGTCCTGGTGGCGGCGCTCGTGCTGCCCCGCCTCTTCACCTCCGAGCAGTTGAAGGGGTACGTGGTGCCGCCCCTGGAGGACGCGACGGACCGACAGGTGGAAATCGACGCCATCGGGCTCCGGGTCCTGCCGACGCCCGCCATCCGCGTCTCGGGCTTTCGCCTCGCCAACGCCGAGGGCTACGGGGCTCAGCCCGCGGTGGAGGCCCGGGCGCTGAACGTCAACGTTGCTCTCTGGCCCCTGCTTCTGGCAAACATCAGACCAACGGCGGTTCATCTCGAGCGGCCGGTGGTCCGCTACGAAGTGGCCGAGGACGGGGCCACCAATTTCGACGACCTGGGCGGCGCGGCCGACACGACCGAGGCGGAAGGGAATCCCCTCAGTGGCATCCCGGTGTCGGACCTGCGCGTGTCCGGGGCACAGGTGCACTATGCGGACCGAAGCACCGGGCGGGCCCTTCGCCTCGGGTTCGACGCGCAACTTGGGGCGCTTCCGGACGGGTCCGCCTTTACGAGCGACGGCACCATCGATCTCGGAACGGTCCAGGCCCTGCTTCCCAGCGTGGGGCCGGATACGCTCACGGTGCAGGACGCGCAGGCCAACTACGACGTGCGGGTTGCGCCGTCGGCGGGGCGGGTCGACGTGCGGACGCTCCGCCTCGACACGGCGCCGTTCACGCTCACGGCCGACGGAGAACTTTTGGGCCTGAACGAGCAGCCGACAGTCGATCTCACGTTCGAGACCGGCACCACCGATCTCGCCGAGATCGCCGCCTTCGTTCCGGCAGCGGCCGTGGACGGACTCAATCCCCAGGGCACCGTGGAGCTTGAGGGCACCCTCGCGGGAACGCTGTCCGACGAGACGGACGTCGAGACTCCGCTCGCCGTCGCCGCGACGGGGCAGCTCACAGGGGTCGGCGTCGACTACGAGGGCACGGCCCTGCTCCGGGACCTGAACGCGGACCTGTCCGGCTCGCTCGACTCGGTGGCACTCCGGTCCGTCCAGGGGCAGCTGCTCGGCACGTCCCTGGCCGGGGAGATGGCGGTTCGAGCGCTCAGGGCCGCGCCGCAGGTCGATCTTGACCTGGAGACCGGACCGATGGACCTCTCCAGACTCGCCGCCGTCGCGCCGGCCGAGCCGGTTGAGGCGTACAGTCCCCAGGGCACCCTCCGGCTCGATGTGGCGGCCGAGGGCCCGATGCCGGAGGACGCGGAGGGGGGGAAGGAACTGTCCGTTGACGGCACTGGGCGACTCGCGGAGGTCGGCGTGGACTACGACGGAAACGCCCTGCTCCGCGGCCTCCAGGCAGATCTTGAGTTCTCGGGCACGGCCGCGTCGGTCCGCGAGATCGATGGGCAACTGCTCGGCGAGCCGCTCACCGGAGCGGTGACCGTGGAGGACCCGCTGGGGGCTCCACAGGTGAACGGGCAGCTTGCCGGCGCGGCGGACCTGGCCCAGCTGGCGGCCCTTGCGGAGGAAGGGCCGCCGTCGGGGACCGTGCGCGGAACGGCCGACTACAACGTGTCTTTTGCCGGTCCGCTCGACGCGCCGGACGCCCTCCGTCCCAGTGGGGAGGTTCGCCTCGCCGACGTGCAGGTGCCCTACGAGTCGTTCCGCCACCCGGTCGAGATTCCCGAGGCGACCGTGCAACTCACCGGCACGGGCCTCTCGATGGATCGCTTCACGGTCCGCTCGGGGGAACAGACCGCGGCGCTGCACACGACGGTGCGAACCCTCTTTCCGCTCTCGGAGGGCCTGGCGGAGACCGACCCGGCCCTGTCGGCCTCCTTCACGCTCACGTCCGACCGCCTCAATCTGACGGAGCTCTACCCAGAAGCCGACACGGGCGACGTAAGCTACTCGCAGTTTTTCGCCGCGCACCTGTCCGGATCGAAGGTCAATGGGCAGCCGCCCGAGGCCCTGGCCAAAGAGCTGTACGGGGACGCCGAGTTGCCGCCCTACGCCGTGGACGGCCGCGTGGAGATTGGGACCTTGCTGAACGATCCGCAGCGCTACGACGACCTGTCGTTCGACGTGCAGATGGACGACCGGCGGCTGGAGCTCCGAAACCTCTCGGCGTCGACCTACGAGGGCACCCTCGCCGGTACGGTGACGCTCGACCAGAGCGAATCGGCGACCTCGGCGGCCACCCCGGCGGACGGCCCTGTACTGCTCGCCTCGGCGGGCACCGGCCGGGCGCCTGCACGCCCCGCGGCGACGCCCTCGGACCTGACGTACGATTTTGAACTGCAGGAGGTGAAGGCCGGGGCGGTGCTCGAGGACTGGACCTCGCTCGGGCGCCTCGTCACGGGCACCCTCACCCTCGACGCCGACGGGAATACGGCCCTGACGGAGGGGCTCCTGCCCGAAACGACGGCGTTTGCGGCGGTGGGCCAGTCGCTCGTGGCCAACGGAGGCCTCTCGCTCGACGCGGGACCGGCTCAGGCCCTCGTGGATGCGCTGGGCCTGCCGGGGACGACGCTCAAGCAGTTCAAACAGCTCGGCGGCCCGTTCGCCATTGAGGAGGGGCAGTTTCAGCTAAACGCGTGGGACTTCGGCGGCGGCCAGTTTGAGGGCACGGTGGAGGGGGCGCTGGGCTTCGGGGGCCGCGTAGACCTTGAGATGACGATGGATCTGCCGCTCTCGATGCTTCAACACTCGGCCATCGCGTCCCGGATTGGGGGCGGCGGGCTCGGCGACGTGCTCACAAAGCTCGTGGGCGGCGATGCCGCGGACGACACGGTTCCGGTGACGGTCCGGTTCGGCGGCACAATGGGCGATCCGTCGGTGCAGGTGCTCAACGGCGACGCCATTGGGGAGCAGATCCGGTCGATTGCAAAGGAAGAGGGCCTCAATCGCCTCCGCGACCTGTTTGGGGGCGGTGGGGAGTAGCGTCCGCGCTGCCACGGCTTTCTTTCACGACTGCAGCGCCCGGATCAGTGCCTGAGGAGAAAGGACCGGAACGGCAGACGACTGAAAGTCCGTCTCATTCCGGCTGCAGATGACGTCGACATCGGACGCTTCGGCGGCTTCCCCAATGGCTCCGTCCTCGAAATCCTTGTACTTCTGGAGTGCGCGCCGAAGCATGCTTCCAGAGACGGACAGAATCGTCAGGTCATTGAGAAGCTCACGGATAAACAGGGTCGTCGACTCGCGCCCGACTTCTTTCCGGCCCACGTAGAATGCGTTGATGAGCACAGTAGGAGTCACCGCTCCGCGGAGGGACCCCTCGAGCGACTGATCTAGCAGGTAGTACGCATCATCTGCATGCTGTCGTTCAAGGAGAGCATCAAGCAGAACGTTGGTGTCGAAAAGAATATGCATGGACGAAAAAGATAGAGATTTTCAGCTGTGTTTCCGCTCAATTTCCTCAATGAGACGATCCTCGTCCCAGTTGGGATCGTCCGGCGGTCTTTGATCTGGAGACTGGAGGGAAGAGCGAAGATCGCGAATTCGTTCGGAAGGAATGTAGTCGTCCGGAACGTTCGAATCGGAATCCGACACGTCGAGCGATGCGAAAAAGGTTTCTACCATCCGCGAGACTGAGGTACCCCGCCGGTCCGCTTCCTCTTTTGCTCGCTGGACGAGGTCTTCGTCGATGGAGAGGTTCAGACTTTTTTTCATGGGTCGATCGATGCGCCCAATGTTACTTATCGGTGCGGATTTGCACGAGGGAAGAGGAGGCGAAGGTTCCGGTCGCTTCCTTCAAGGGTTGCTCGAATGTGGACAGTCCACAAGCAGAGTTCAGGTCATCGATCCCCAAATCCGAGGAACGGTTGTGCCGGCCACAGGTCGATTGTATTGGGTCCCCGGGCAGCGGGAATGATGTGCTCGGCGAGCAGACGCAGGAGGTGTTCGTTGTGGTCGCCGCTGCCGCGCGGACGGTTTCGGAGGGCGGAGGTGCACACCACGACGAGGTCGAGCCGGGGGACGACGAAGACGTACTGCCCGCCGTAGCCCCACGCGAAGGCCACCTGCTCTCCGCCGAACGTGTGCGTGAACCAGAGGTAGCCGTACTGATGGTCACGGTACGTGGAGCGGACGTAGGTGCGCCAGGAACGATCGATCCAGTCCGAGGGAAGGATCTGTTGCCCGCGGATGCGGCCGTCGTTCAGGTACAGCTGCCCGAACCGGAGCATGGCCCGTGGGGTGAGCGACAGGTTGTTGCCGCCAAAGTATCGGCCCGTCGGGGCTTGCTGCCAACTGCGGATGCGCACGCCGAGCGGATCGAAGAGGCGGTCCTGGGCGAAAGAACGGAGTGACTGGCCCGTCGCCTCGGCCAGGACGGCCCCCAGGACGTGCGTGGTGCCGGTGCTGTAAATCATGTCGCCACCGGGGCGGTCCACTAGGGGGCGCCGCAGGGCATCGGCCACCCAGTTGGAACTGGCCACCCACGCCCCGTAGTTGCCGAAGCTGGTCGATTCGAGGCCCGTCTGCTGCGTCAGAAGGTGGTGGATCGTAATGCGCTGCTTGCGCGGGGCATCGGCCAGGAGACGCGGAAAGAACGGGCCGATGGGCTGATGTACGCTTTCGAGCGCGCCGTCCGAGAGGGCAATGCCGGTGAGCGCACTCAACACGCTCTTGCTGGCCGACTTCAGGTTGGCCCCGTTCCGGGGCCCCCGTCCGTTGAAGTACACCTCGGCCACGGTCGTCGTGTCGCGGGCGACGAGCAGGCTGGTGAGGGGCGGCAGGTCGGCGGCGCGGTTGACGGCCCCGGCGAGTTCGAAGGCGTCGAAGCCGTAGGCGTCGGTGGGATGCGCGCGCCACGTCACCGTCGTCGACCCGGACTGCGCGTGGGCCAGGGGCAGGAGCAGGCTTGCCGCGAGGACCATTCCTGCAACTGTGACGAGCGAGCGTCCGTCCATTGAAGATCGAGACGTTATGCATTGGGTGA
>CAZRPQ010000175.1:0-5486 GCA_964601725.1 uncultured Salinivenus sp.
GGCTCATTGACGGCGAGATTAAGCGGGAGAGTCTCACTGTCGGGGACGGAGAGAGAGGGACGCAGCCCACCAGCCGTCCTCCGTGATCTCCGCGTCGGGACGAAGATCGTGGGCCGTGGCGGCGTCGAGGACCGAGTCGCGATGCATGCGAAGCACGCCGGAGAGGAGGAGCGCGCCGTCGGGGGCCAGTCGTGAGGCCAAGTCCGGGAGCAGGTCCAGCAGGACGCGGCGCGTGAGGTTGGCGGTGATGGCGTCGTAGTGCGTGTCCGGCACAACCCCCACCGATCCCTCCCGCACGGTCACGCAGTCGGCCACGTCGTTCTGACGGGCGTTTTCGCGGGCATTGCGCACGGCATCGGGGTTGGTATCGACACCCAGGGCCGCAGCGGCGCCGGCCCGGCAGGCCGCGATGGCGAGGATGCCGGTGCCCGTGCCCACGTCGAGCAGGCGGTCTCCCGACAGCGGAAGGGACTCGGCCAGGAGCTGGAGGATCAGTCGCGTGCTCGCGTGGTGGCCCGTGCCGAAGCTCATCTCCGGATCAATGCGGAGCACCGTCGCGTCCGTGTGGGCCGGCGGGACGTCGACCGAGGTGGGACACACCAGAAAGGGGCCGGCGCGAACGGGAGAAAGGGCGTCTTCCCAGACCGCGTTCCAGTTTTTGGCGGCCAGGGGACGGAGCCTCAAGGCGTCGGGGTAGCCGTCGGCCGCCAGGCGCGCCTCCAGCTCCTTGCGGTCGACGGCGGCCCACCGGTCGGCCGGCAGGTAAGCCCGCAGCTCGGCGTCCTCCTGCACGAAGCCCGTGGCGTACTCCTCCAGCCACCCAATGAAGCGGTCGTGCTCCGAGGGGGGAATGGCGAGTGTGAGTTCGATCGTGTCCATTCCAGCGCGCACCTGTGTACGGCAGTGTTTTCCGGTCAAAGCCGGACACGCCCCCGGTACAGCGACGCGATGCCGAACGTGAGGGGGGTCCACTCCAGATCGGTGTAGCCCACGTCCGCCATGCGTTGGAGGAAGTCCGTGCCGTCCGGAAATGCCGCGACGGAATTCGGCAGGTACTCGTACGCCCCCTGGTCGGGACTCAGCACACCCCCGATGCGGGGGAGGACGTGGTGACTGTACCAGTTGTACAGCTGTTTGATCGGGAACGCGCGCGGCCGGCTAAACTCGAGCACCACGAGCGTGCCCCCCGGACGCAGCACGCGACGAATGTCGCTGAGGCCCGCGTCGAGGTCCTCGAAGTTGCGCACGCCGAACGCGACGAAGGCCGCATCGAACGTTTTGTCGTCGAAGGGAAGGGCGGCGGCGTCGGCCTTCAGGAGGGAAATGCGCGGGGAAAGACCAGCCTGCGCGATTTTGTCCCGGCCCCGCGTCAGCATCTCCGTCGAGAGGTCGACGCCCACCGTCTCGCGGGGATGAAGCATGCGCTCGATCCGGAGGGCGAGGTCGGCCGTGCCGGTCGCCACGTCCAGCACCCGACGCGGCTGCTCGTCCTGGAGCATGCGGACGGCTCGGCGGCGCCAGTATCGATCGATGCCGGCGCTGAGAACGCGGTTGAGGAGGTCGTACCGCGGGGCCACGGCGTCGAACATGTCCTCGACGGCCTCGGCCTTGCCGTCCACCTCACCGATGGGGGGATGGTCGGGGGGCATGCGATAGTGCGTATTTCGTGTTGCGGATTCCGTATTTCGTATGTTGGCCGACAAGCAGGGCGGGATCTGGGCAAGGGACCCTTCCGCAATACGCACTACGCAATCCCTGAGAGTAGGCGGGGCAGAGCCGTTTGGGGCCGTAGCGCGATGAGAGACGAGGGCCTTCCCGTCAGCTTAAAATCTGCGTCAGCTTCAACAGGTCATAGTCGATCGACTTGCGGCGGCCGTAGACGTTGCTCAGGGGCGTAAGCTTGAGCTCTCCATTCGTGATGCCGACCATCACGTTGGAATGCCCGTCCAGCAGGGCCTCCACGGCGCCGACGCCCAGTCGGCTCGCCAAAACTCGATCGCTGGCCGTGGGGGCGCCCCCGCGCTGGGTGTGGCCGAGAATGGCCGAACGGAGTTCGATGTCGGAGAATTCTGGGTCGTCGCGCAGTGCCCGCTCGATGCCCTGGGCGCCGCCGAGCTCGTCCCCTTCGGCCACCACCACGATCGTGGAGCGTCGCTGCGCGGTCATGAGGGACAGGATGCGCTCTTTCACCATGTCCATCTCCGTGATGGTTTCGGGGATCAGGATCAACTCGGCCCCACCCCCAATTCCGCAGTTGAGGGCGATGAAGCCGGCGTCCCGCCCCATCACCTCCACCAGGAAGAGCCGGTTGTGGGCGTCGGCCGTGTCGCGAATGCGATCGATGTTGTCGATGGCCGTGTTCAGGGCCGTGTCGTAGCCGATCGTCTGGTCGGTGCCGTAGAGGTCGTTGTCGATGGTGCCGGGGCAGCCCACGACCGCAAGTCCGTGCTCGTCGTGGAGCTTCGAGGCCCCCCGGAACGTACCGTCCCCCCCAATGGCCACCAGCGCGTCGACATCGTTGGCGCGCAGGTGCTCGGCGGCTCGCTGACGCCCCTCCTCGGTCATAAACGCCTCGGAGCGGGCGCTCTTGAGGACGGTGCCTCCGGACTGGAGGATGTTGGAGACCGAACGGCGCTCCATCGCAACGAGGTCGCCTTCAATCATGCCCTCGTACCCGCGGCGGATGCCCATGATCTCTAGGTCGTTCGCGAGGGCCGTGCGGACGACGGCGCGCAGGCAGGCGTTCATGCCGGGGGCATCGCCCCCGCTGGTGTAGACGCCGAGGCACTCGATCTCCTGCATGGTGGAGCAAAGATCGGTGAAGGTCCAATGAGCGACGAACGCTGGGGCCTATCCTGCACGTCGAATTGCGGCCCCGGCGCGTGACAGGAAGAAATTGATCGTGTGGAGCTCGGAGAATGTACTGGGGGCCGCACGTCACGTTTTCCCGCGCCCCGCTTCCTGCGTCGCAGATTGTGGGGCGTCGCCGGGGGCCAATCAGGGACGTGGCTGAGGGCGTGCTACCACCATACCAATCTGACGATCGATCGTCTGAACGTACCGTTGAAGATCGGGCGAAACTACGACCCCGTCGGAAAGCGACGCGTGAAGCAGTCCGCGCGTCTCCGAGTCGTCGGGGGCGTAGACGAGTCCGGTGTGGGCCACGTCGAGCCCGTCGATGGGGCTGACGAGGGCGACGATGTCGCCGGCCCGGAGCTGGTCGTAGACCGCCCGGATCGAGTCCTGGGGCACGTACCGCACAGGGCGGCTGCGCTGTCGGGACTGCAGGCGGGTCTCCATGGTCTGGATGCAGGCGAAGAGGCTGTCGTTGGTGGCGAGGCGGTCGTACGCCGATCGGTGCGTGCTCATGAAGTCGAGCGTGTCGCGGAGGGGGCGTCCGTCGAGTTCCGTCCCCAGCCGGCGCACGAGGCCGCGGTCGGCGTTGTCGGCCAGCCACGCCGTGAAGTAGTGGAGGCGGCCGCAGTAGCCTACCGGGCCGCCGTCGCGGTAGCGCTGCTCGGCGAGGCGACGGGCAAAGCCGGCGTAGGTGGAGTCGGAGGCCTGCGCGCTGCGGGCGAGGGCCATCGCCGTCTCCACGAACGTCACACAATCGAACCCATCGAACCGGACGACGAGCGTCTCGGTCGGCGGCTGGTCGAGGGTGCCTGCCAGGTACGGCCGGCCGCGAAAGTGGAGTCCAATGCCCTGCATCAGCGCCCCGACGGATTCGGACTCGGTCCGGTGCGACCGGGCCGCTTTCATCGCTGCCTCGAAGCGGGCCGCGGTCGTGTCCGGCGGGGAGAGCACGCTGTCCCGCAGGGTCGGGGCCGTGTCGGACTGTGCCGCGGCAGCGTCGGGCCCGGCGTCCGAGGCGGGCTGGCACCCGCCCGCCAGGCTGAGGAGGAGGGCCATTGCTACGACGGACAGAAGCACGGGGCGTGGAAGCATGGAGCAGGGGGTGGCGTGCGGGGGCTGGGCGTCCCGTTTCACCCATTCGGGGCCGACTCGTTTCTGCGGGCCGCGGGCGACGCAGCCGAGAAGGCAGACACCGGTGTGTCGAGATCGGACGCTTGCTCGTCGGAGAGCGGCCACCAGGCCGGGTCGAGTTTCAGGGCCCGGGCGAGCTTCTGCTTGAACGTGGCCTTCGGAATTTCCGTCACGCCGAAGCGTTCGAGGTGCTCGGTCGAGTACTGCGTGTCGAGCAGCGCAAAGCCGCCGGCCCGCAGCTGGCGCACGAGGTGGACGAGGGCGACCTTCGAGGCGTTGCTGACCCGGTAGAACATCGACTCGCCGAAGAAGGCCCCCTTGAGGGCCACGCCGTAGAGCCCCCCGGCCAACTCGTCGTCCTGCCAGCACTCCACGCTGTGAGCGTACCCGCGCTCGTGCAAGGCGGTGTAGACGCGGATGACGCGCGGTGTAATCCACGTCCGAGACCGGTCCGCGCAGGCCTCAATGACCGCCTCGAAGTCCCGGTCGGCGGTTACCGTGAACGCCCGCCGCCGTACCCGTCGCCGCAGGTTGTGGGGCACGTGGAGCGCGTCGAGCGGCAGGTGGGCGCGGGGATCCGGGGCGTGCCAGTGCACGGTGCCGGTGTCCTCGTCGCCCATCGGAAAGATGCCGTTGGCGTACGTGCGGAGAAGGAGATCGGGCGTAAGGGGGAGGTCGTCGGGCATGGTCTGCGTACGGGCGTTTCTGCGTACGGACGTGTGGGCGTTCGGGCGGGGCGTTCCAGGGCACGGACCCGCGGATGCACGACGCTGGGACGTGGCTCGTGATCCTCCAAAGCCTCCGAGCATCCAACGCTTCCCACCCTTCGTGCCCGAATAAAACTATGACTGCGAGCACGAGTTTGTGTCGTGCGTTTGCGCTACTTTCCCTCGAAACGGTTCGGTTTCGCATGGACGCCTCGGACGGACAGGTGTACCGCGCGCTCGTCGACGACCGCGCCTTCGACATCGCCATTCAGGACGATCAGCTCGTCGTGGACGGCGAGGCGAAAGACTACACCTTCGAGGTGTTGCGGGAGGGGTACGTGTCGATGATCGTAGATGGCGAGAGTCTCCCGGTCTCCGTGGAGCCGATCGGCGAGGATAGGCTGCGCGTGACGATCGACGGCCGGCGCACGGAGGTGCAGGTGAAGGATGAGCGGGATCTCCTGGTCGAAGAGTTTGGCCTTGGGGAAGACGACGGGGCCGGGGGCGAGGTGCGGGCGCCCATGCCGGGCCTCGTGCTCGACGTGCTCGTGGAGGAGGGCGACGAGGTGGCCGCCGAGGAGGGGCTCCTGGTGCTGGAGGCGATGAAGATGGAAAACGAGCTCAAGGCTCCGTCCGGGGGCGTCGTGCAGGCCATCCACGCCACGAGTGACGACGCCGTGGACAAGGAGGCGCTGCTCATTGAAATCGAGGCGGCGTAAGAGCTTGCGAAGAGGAGGGGGACGGAAAAAGAGAAGATCCGGTCCCGGGAACGTGGGGTCACGAGTCAGGAGT
>CAZRPQ010000176.1:0-5482 GCA_964601725.1 uncultured Salinivenus sp.
CTGTCCTCCGGTGGACTACGCCGCCATCGATTCGGGAAGTTCGGCCTTCTTCGTCTCCACCTCCTCGGTCGCCCCGTCGCCGCCGGGCGAGGGCAGGTCGTCCGGCACGTCCGGCGTTTTGGTGTCCACCGCGTCCGGGTCGGCCGTCTCCTCGGGCAGCTTCGCGGAGGGGACCTGGATGTCGGGCGCGTCGGGCTTGAAGTTGAGCATGACCTCCAGCACGCCCGCCTCCGTCTCCGGCTGCATGAGCTGGTGCCGCAGGTCGGAGGCATTGCGGAAGCCCTTGAAGTAGCTGCTGTAGTTTTTGCGCATCTCCAGGACGCCGGTCCGCTCCCCCAGCCACTCGCACTTGAGCGACAGGTGCTCGGCGACCACCTGCACGCGCTCCTCCCACGAGGGCGGCGGGGGCAGCTCGCCGGTCTCCATGTAGGTCTTCGCCCGCCCAAAAATCCACGGGTTGCCCAGCGCGCCGCGCCCCAACATGACGCCGTCGACGCCGGTCTCCTCGAACATGGCCTCGATGGCCTCCGGGTCGAGCGCATCGCCGTTCCCGATGAACGGCATCGTGCGGGTGCCCTCGTCTTTGATCCGGCGGAGCCACGTCCACCGCGCGTCGCCCTTGTACTTTTGCTCGCGGGTGCGGGCGTGGACGGTGAGCGCCGCCACGCCCATGTCCTCCAGCATGCGGGCCACGTCCACGATGTGGATCGAGTCGTCGTCCCAGCCGAGGCGCGTCTTCACGGTCACCGGACGGGTGGCCTCGTCCATCACCGCCGCCGTGATGCGCTTCATCTTGTCGAGGTTGCGCAGGACGCCGGCCCCGCCGTCCTTCTGCACGATCTTGTGGACGGGACAGCCGAAGTTGATGTCGATCACGTCCGGCCCGGCGGCGTCGACCATGGGCGTGGCGTTCTTGACCTCGTCGATGCCGCCGCCCCACACCTGGATGCCAATGGGGCGCTCCTCGTCGAAGATCTCGAGCTTCTGGTGCTCGTGCTCCTGGTCGCGGAGGAGGCCCGCCGAGGAGACGAACTCGGTGTACATCATGTCGGCCCCGTACCGCTTGCACAGGATGCGGAACGGCGGGTCGCTCACGTCCTCCATGGGCGCGAGGAAGAGGGGCCGGTCGTCGAACTCAAGGTGGCCGATGCGCATTGGGACGAAGGGATTCGTATTCGTAGCGCCGTGGTGCGAGATGTTGGGAAACGAATCGGGGGAGGACAGTGGTTCCCTGAGAGCGTTGAAACGTTGAACGTTCGAACGTTTAACGGGAATCTGTACCCATCCCGGTCGCTCGTGCGTACGTAGACTGTACGGGCTCTTTCTCCATGACTTCTCCCCTCCCCTATGCTCGCCGAGAACCGCTCGATCCCTGCCGTTCGTCCAGTCCTCCTTGCACTCCTCGCCCCGCTTGCCCTCCTCCTCACGGGCTGCAGCGGCCAAAACCTCCTGGAGCTCCTTTCCATTGGAAACTGGGGCTTCTGGGGAACCGTCGTCATCGTCCTTGACCTCGTGGCGGTGGTAGACCTGCTGGGGGACGGCACCCGGGGCACGACCAGCACGGTGATCTGGCTGCTCCTGATCGTCTTCGCGCCCGTTCTTGGGGTGATCTTGTACTTCGTCTTCGGCCGCGAGTAAGGGGGGCGGGATGGACGTGTGGATGGGTGAACGGAATGTCGTGACTGCTTCTGCAATCGGGCCCGGGGTCCGCGGAATCGTTGCCCTCGGGATTCTGTGTCTGCTGGCGGCCTGTGGGGGCACCGACTCCGTCACAGACTCTAGCCCGGACGCGCTCTACCGGGCCGCCATCGCGGATGCCCGGACGGCCGAGCCGTCGGAAATCACGACCTCCCTCACGCCCCTCGTGCCGCACAACGACTCCCTCGTCTGGCGCACGACCGCCGACTCGACGCGCCAGGTGCTGGTGGTGACCTGGGGCGGATCCGCGACGCTCCCGAATGCGACGGCTGGGGACTCCGTCACGGCCGATCAGGACGTATGGGTGACCGCCGTGCCCGCGATCAAGCAGTTTTGCCGGACCCTCGACCGGACCGACACCTCCGTCCAGCGGCGTCTCGCCCAACGCCTGGGCTTGCCCCCGGACGCGAACTACGACCGCTTCGTCGAGCTCTGGGTGCGTCCCCAGGATCTCGTGCGCCCGTGTCCCGACCCCGAGGTGACAGATCGCGAGTGCGAACTGAGCACGCCCGCGCCGGAGGCGCACGTGCAGGTCAGCGAGGCCCATCAGAGCTGGTTCCAGGATCTGAGACGGACCTCCTATAGCCCGGAGGGCTATCCGTTCACCGGTCTCGGGTACACGTACGACTGGAACCCGAACACCGACGAGATCGGGCCGAGCGAGTTTGTCCTGCGTCCCGGAGAGGGCGCCGACGTCGAGGCCACGTACACGACGGCCGCGTACTGCCGGACTGCGAACTGATCTCCTCCTTCCCCTGCGCTTTACACGGCCGTGTCGTCTGGGGACTACCTTGTGGCCACTTGCTCTCGCCCCTCACCGGCTCACTGCTCCCGATGCCGCCCCGACGCACGCTGACGCTCGTTCTCTTGCTGGTGCTCCCGGTCTTCGGAACCGGCTGCCAGTCAACGGCGCCCCCGACCTCCTCGGCAACGGCGGAAGAGGACGCCCCACCGCCGCTGATCGTCATATCCATCGACGGCTTCCGGTGGGACTACCTCGACCTGCATGACGCCCCGACCCTGACCCGGTTGGCGAACGAGGGCACTCACGTCGAGCACCTGATCCCCGTCTTCCCCACCAAGACGTTTCCCAACCACTACAGCATCGCCACGGGGCTCTATCCCTCGAACCACGGCATCGTCTCGAACACGATGTACGACCCGGAGATGGACGCCTCGTTCAGCCTGAGCGACCGGGAGGCCGTCATGAACCCGGACTGGTGGGGCGGCGAGCCGATCTGGGTGACCGCCGAACAGCAGGGACGCACGGCCGCCACCTACTTCTGGCCCGGCTCGGAGGCTCCCGTTCAGGGCGTGCGGCCCACCGAATGGTACGAGTACGACGGCAGCGTCCCCGGCACCACGCGCGTCGATCAGGCGCTCCAGTGGCTCGACCGCCCGCCCGAAACGCGCCCCGACCTGATGACGCTCTACTTCAGCCGCGTCGATACGAAAGGCCACGACCACGGCCCCCGGTCCGACTCCGTAGCCACGGCCCTCCGCGAGGTCGACGGGTTCATCCAGCGCCTTCTCGACGGACTCGCCGCCCGCGGCATTGCGGACGAGGTCAACCTCATCGTGACGTCCGACCACGGCATGAGTCCCACCTCGCAGGACCGCACCCTGCTCCTCGATGACTACGTGGATCTCGACGACGTGCGGCTCACCGCCACGAACCCAATCGCGATGATGGAGCCCCGCGACGGCACTCCAGTCGACTCGGTGGTGACGGCCCTGGATGCGGCGCCCCACCTGTCGGCGTACCGACGGGGCGCGCTGCCGGACACGTTCCGCTTCGACGACCATCGCCGCATCCCATCGGTCGTGGCTGTGGCCGAGAACCGGTGGGCCCTCTCAACCCGCGCTCAGTTTGAGGAAACCCCGGGTCGAATGGACGGCGGCACCCACGGGTACGATCCCCGAACCGAGAACATGCACACGCTCCTTCTGGCCCACGGCCCCGCCTTCCGATCGTCGGCCACGGTCGAGCAACTGTCCCTGCTGCACCTCTACGAGTTGATGTGCGCACTGCTTGAGATTGAGCCCGCCCCAAACGACGGCCGCCTGGAGGCGGCGCGGTCACTGCTGGCACCAGCAGCAACGCCTGCGTCGACCGAGTAGCTTCCGAACACTCGTACCGGCGTGGGGGCCTCCCGGCCTGCCCGACTATCGTTCACCCCGAGTCGCACTCGGAGAGGACGCGGAGGCCCCGTCGGCGTCTTCGCCCCCGAGCTGGAGCACCTCGTCGGCCAGGGGCAGGAGGGCATCCGTCTGATGGCTGGCGACGATGGCGAGCCCCCCGTCCTCGACGAACGTCCGTAGCAGATCGACGGTCGCCTCGGTGGTGGCCGTGTCGAGACTGCGGAGGGGCTCGTCCATGAGCACGACCGCCGGCTCGGCCACGAACGCGGCCGCCACCTGCGCCTTCTGCACCATGCCGCTCGAATAGGTGCCGATGAGGTTGGAGCGGCGCTCGTCGAGCCGGAGGCGATCGAGCATCGTGTCGATTCGATCCGGCCCCTCCTCGTCGCCCCAGTGTCCGCGGCTGCGCAAGATCCATTCGAGCAGTTCGACGGCCGTGAGGTGCTCCGGCAGTTGGGGGCCGGCGTGGACGAGGCCAACCCGCTGCAAATAGCGGTACGGCGCGTCGTGCACGTCGAGGTCGCCGTAGTGGACCGTCCCGCTCGTGGGATAGGCCTGCACGGACAGCAGGCGCAGAAGCGTGGTCTTTCCCGCCCCGTTCGGGCCCACGAGCAGGGTCAGCGTCCCCGGCGCGAAGGACTGCGAGCGGTCGTCGATCACGGGCGGTCCGTTGCCGTACCGCTTGGTGAGGCCGTCCAGCCTGATCGTATCAGCCATAGCCCGTATCTATATGAAATATCAAATGTTTGTAGAGACGTTCCCGCGGGATGTCTCTGCGGTTTTTGTCGTTTCTACGCGGCGGCTCGCGCCGTCCCCTCCGTCGCAAGGGTCACCACCACCGCCGCCCCCACCGACAGGCCGAGGTGCACCACCGCCCAGGTGCCCACCCAGGCCCAGCCGTAGGCATCGCCGAACAGCACCACGAGGGCGAGGCTGCCCACGTGCGCCCCGAACCAGCGCAGGTTGACGAAGGTGCGAGTCCCGATCCAGTCGCCCACCGATTGCACCGATCGCTGAAACGGAAGGGGCGCCGCCGACGGTGTGCCGAGCACGGCACAGGCGGCCACCTGCCCCGTCAGCACCACCACCAGATACGTCGTGATCACGGCCGGTGCCACCCCGCGGACGCAGAAGAGCCACAGCCCGAGGTGGGCCACTGCCACGATGCGGCCGAGGGGCAGGCGGCGGTCGAGCTGTCGCACGCTGGCCCAGGCGGCCGGACGCCAGCGGGGGGGCACCCAGTACAGGGCATCGTAGGGCACCGGCTCACGGTCGGCAGTCGCCACCGTGCCGCCCCCCAGCACCTCGGCGTAGAAGGCGGTGGTGTGGTAGAAATGCCGGTCGTAGGCGGCCCGGCGCCGCCACAGGCGTACTCCGGCCCAGCCGAGCAGGAGAAGCCCGGGAGGCCACGCGAGCAGGCCCGTTCCCACCTGCGCCCCGGCCGCGGTCGCAATTACGGCTCCGACGGCCACCGTAAAACAGCGCGTGGTGGCAAAAAGGGCCGGAACGAGCCCGCGCGGCAGACTGACCCCCTGCCCCTTCTCCTCCACCGCCCGGGCGTACCACTGCCCGGACCGCCCTTCCTGCCAGGCCTGCGACCGGGCCCCGAGGGTGGCGAAGTGGACGAAGCTGTCCAGGGCGG
>CAZRPQ010000177.1:0-5474 GCA_964601725.1 uncultured Salinivenus sp.
GCCTTTCTCCTTCTGGTGCACGGGGCCTTTGAACTCTATGCTCGCTACCGGTACGGAGGGCACTCGGCCTAGCACCTCCCGCTCGGAATCTCGCCTGAATCGTGTCCCGGTGCCCCACGGAACTGCGTCGAGACTGAGAAGTGAAGCCGTCGCACGTCACCTTTGAGATGCACCGCCCTCAGTCATGGAGGACCCTTCGCCCAACGGAGAGCCCACCGCCGCCGACACGTCCGTCGGCCGCCTGCACGTGCTCACCGACTATCACCTCCAGCAGGACCACCCACACGCCGACCTCGCCCAGCTCGCCATTCGAGGCGGGGCGGATACGATTCAGTTTCGGCAAAAGCATGGGGGCATCCAAAACAAACTCGTGGAGGCCCGCAAGGTCGCCGCCGTCTGTAGCGACGCGTCCATCCCCCTCATCGTCGACGATCACATTGACATTGCCCAGTCGGTCGACGCCGACGGCGTGCACCTTGGTCAGGAGGATTTTCCAGTCGACGCGGCACAGTCGGTGCTCGGGCCCGAGGTTATCATCGGGGCCACGGCGACAAAGACCCATCAGGTGGTCGAGGCCTACGAAATGGGCGCCGACTACATCGGGTTCGGTCCCGTTTTTCCGACCACCTCGAAGCGGAATCCGAAATCCGTGAAAGGCCCGGAAGGACTCGCGGAGGCGTGTGAGGCCGTTCCGATTCCGGTGATCGCCATCGGGGGCGTCACGCACGACCGGGTCCGGGCGGCCCTGGAGGCGGGCGCCCACGGCGTCGCCGTGCTTTCCGCCGTGGCCACGGCGAACAATCCCGAACAGGCGACGGCCCGGTTCCGGGCATCGATCGACGGCGTCCTCCGCGAGTCCGAGTAGCCCCCGGCCCGACATCACGCGGTTGTCTCCGCGGCCTGGATGGCCGACACGAGGCCGTCCGGGGAGGGCTTCGCCGCCACCGCCTCAACGACGTGCCCCGCCTCTTCCAACGCACCGCCCGTCGTGGGGCCGATCGCCGCGATGCGGTACTCTGAGAGCTCGATCGAATCGGTCTGCCCGACGGCCTCCAGCCCCGACGGGCTGAAAAAGGCGAGCCAGGTCGGTCCGTCCGGGGGCGGCACCTCGAGGGGGGATCGGGCGCGGGTTTCGTACACCACGACTTCCTCGAAGGGAACGCCGCCGACTTGGAGCCCCTCGGGAAGGGTGTCGCGCCGCCGGTTGCCGCAGAGGAACAGAAGCGGAGCCGAGGGGTCGTCGCCGACAATTCGATTCGCCAGTGCCTCGGCGTCTCCAGCCTCCTCTCCCCGCGGGTCCAGTCCAACGGCCCGCAGTCGTGCGGCCGTCTTCGGGCCTACCGCGTAGGCCGGGGCTCCCTGCCACGACTGAGCGAGATCGTCGCGCTCTGTAAAGACGCGGTCCAGGGCCGTCGCCACGCGAGGACTGGTGGCGACGAGACGGTCGTAGTGATCGCGCCGCTCGAGCCGGTCCTGCAGGGCTGCCTGATTCGGGAAGGCGAACGCAAGCACCGGCTCACAGATCGCTCGAAGCCCTGCTTCCTCGAAAGCCGACAGGTACGGATCGGGCTCCTCCGCCGACCGCAGGAGAATGACATCCGGGGACTCGGTCATCGGTGCAGTGGGTCGGAATGGACTCGGCAGCGTGCAGTCTGCAGGCCCGCCCCCAGAACTACGAGGTCCTCCCGAACATCGACCCCTCATCTATCCGATTCATGGGGACTCCTTAACCATTTGCAGCACACTGAACTACTACTTAGAGTCAAAGGCAACACGTCAACTCAGTGGAGCGCCCGCACAGGGCGGGGTCAGGGCCGAAACGGAGACCCTGTTGGCTCCTGACGCCGATCGCCGAGCACGTCGTCGAGGATCTGATCGCCGCCCGCGGCCAGCAGGTCGGTGGCCAGTTGACGGCCCACGGCCCGCCCGTCCTCCGGGGCACACCGCCGTTGATCCCGATAGTGCTCGCTGCCGTCGAGGGCGGCAATGCAGGCGTCGAGAACGAGCGTATCGCCGTCGATGTGTGCCCACGCCCCGAGTGGGACCTGACACCCCCCACCCACTTTCCGCAGAAACGCCCGCTCGGCCACCGTGGCGTGGCCGGTGGGCTCGTGGTGCAGCACGTCGTGCAGGAGGGCACGGAGGGACGCTTGCTCTTCCTGACAGGCGATGCCCAGGGCGCCCTGGCCCACCGCCGGAACCATGATCTCTGGATCAATGCGATCACGGATGTGCACCGACAGCCCGAGCCGCACGAGGCCCGCCACGGCAAGCACCATGCCCGTCCAAGACTGCCCGTCCGGTCGATCCTTCCTCAACTTCTGAAGCCGGGTGTCGACGTTCCCCCGGACCGGCACAATATTGAGGTCCGACCGCCACGTAAGCAGCTGGGCGGTGCGCCGGAGAGAGGCCGTCGCCACCGTTGCTCCGTCCGGCAGGTCCTCGAGGTGGCCGTCGAACGACGGATGGGCAACGAAGGCATCAAGCGGATCCTCACGGGCCCCTATGGCGGCAAGCGCAATGCCCGCCGGGACCGTGGAGGGAATGTCCTTGAGCGAATGGACGGCCAGATCGACCGCCCCGTCGAGCAGGGCACGATCCAGCTCTTTGGTGAAGACGGCCTCGTCCCCAATCTCCGAGATCGGCGTGTCCGTCGACTCGTCTCCCCGCGTCGAAATGGTTTCCAGCTCCACGCGGTACCCGGCGGCCTTCAGTTTCGAACGCACGGTGTTGGCCTGGCGGAGCGCCAGCTCGCTCCCACGGGTGCCGAGGACGAGCGGATCGGAAATTGACATGGACGGTCCAGTAGCAATTCAAGGCTGATGGGGGGACGCCCGCTGCGGACGCGAGCGGAGGGGGCACAGATCGGACAGGAGTCCACTCCAACATGCCCGCCGAGCAGTTACCCGTTTGCCGAGGGAGACGGGGCATTGTCCCGGTCGGGGGAGACGGTTTCCTCCGACATGCCGAGCGCCTGCTGAACCTGTTGCGTCTTGTGATCGTCGGAGTCCGGATCGTGGGTCAGATACGGGCACTGGGCGGGGGCGTCGCCCAGATTCGGGGCGTCGGTGTCGGAGGCCTCCGGCAACGATCGACCGGGTTCGGCCTCCTCCGAGGGGGCAAAAAGGACGCGGAGCAGCTCGATGCCTTGCACAAAATCGATGCTCTCCGGATCGACGTTCTTAAGCCGAACGATGGGGACGGCCAGTAGCTTCTGCATGATCGACTCCGTGAGGCGATCGACCTCCTCTCGGTCCATGTCGGTGCGGTGGGCGTGCCGATCTACCTCTTGCTTCCGAATCGTATCGAAGGTGCTCCGGATGGCCTGGATGGCGGGCTGAAGGGCCTGCTGGTGGAAGACCCAGGTCACAAACTCTTCGAGCAGCTCCTCGCAGATGGACTCGGCCTCGGGCACGGCGGCGGCCCGGCGCTCCCGGACCTCCTCGGTCCAGGCCTGAAGGTCGTCCAGGTTGTACAGCCGATAGCCCGATCGGTCGGCCACCGCCGGCTCCACGTTTCGGGGCATGGCGATGTCGACCACCAGGGTGGTGCCGTCGTCCGCAGGGGGCAGGGCCGGGGCGGAAAGAATGGGATCGGACGCGCCCGTGGCGACCAAGGCCAGGTCCGCCGCGGCCACGGCCTCCTGGCGCTGATCCCAGGCCTCCGTCGTGCCGCCGTAGGCGGTGGCGACCTCACGAGCACGGTCGGGCGAGCGATTGACGACGGTCAGGGATCGGAGCGATTCGTCCGCAAGGGCCTCCAGGGCCAGTCGCCCCATCTTGCCCGCCCCCAACAGCACAATGTCGGCCTCCGCAAGACTGCTGGGGCCCGCAGAGGCGTCGAGGTCCTGGCGGGCCATTTCCACGGCGGCGGTCGACACCGACGCGGCCCCTTGGTCGAGCGCCGTCTCCGACGAGACGCGCTTGGCGGCCCGAAAGGCGGTGTGCAGGAGGCGATGCATCACCGAGTGCACGGCCCCAGCATCGACGGCCCGCTCGTAGGCCGTCTTCATCTGGGCGAAGATCTGCCGTTCGCCCAAAACCACCGAGCGGAGGCCGCTCGTCACCTGGAGCAAATGGCGCACCGCGGCCTCGTCCCGGACCCGAAAGGCAGTCTGCGTGGGCCACGGCTCGCCAGCCCCCTGTCCCAGGAGGGCCTCCACCTGCCGAACGTCGGCCTCTTGGCCGTAGATGTATGCCTCTGTGCGATTGCAGGTGGAGAGGAGCACGACCTCCGCGTCTGCGCTGAGACTGAGATTCGTATACAGGGCCTCCTGATCCTCGTCGTCGAGCGCGAACGCTTCGGTCCGCTCCAGCGACGCGCACTCGTGATTGAGACCGACTGCGTAGAACCTCATGAGGCAGTCTGAATCTACTAGCAGTAAAGACAGACATTTTACAAGAGGGGCTATGCCCTGTTCGAAGAGGGGGGTGAATAAAAAATGACTTTGCGAATGAGCTCCTCAGTCACCCCTTCAATCCCGAGCGAGAGCCTTCATGTCCCTCGACGCCATCGCGTCGAGCAGGTGCAGCACGATCTGCGACGACGACCGGGCTGCCGCCTGCAGGAAGGCCTCAAAGTCGACGTCGGAGGTGCCGTCGGCGTGGTCCGAAATGGCCCGCACGACCAGGTACGGCACGTCGTTCACCGCACACGCCTGTCCCACGGCGGCCCCCTCCATCTCAACACAATCCCCCTCCAAGTCCTCCCGAAGCTGTCGGCGGAGCGCCTCGTCTTCAACGAACGTGTCCCCCGTCAACACGCGGCCCCGATGGATGGTGTGATCGGGCAGGGAGAGCTCCTGCGCGTGCCGACGGAGCTCAGGGGCAGTGGGGAAGAACCGGAGGTCCGTAAACGGAACCTGGCCCCGGGGGAGCCCGAGGAAGTCCACCACCAGGTCGTGCTGCACGCAGTCGTCCGCCACCACGACGTCGCCGATGTCGAGCGCCGGGTTCACGGCCCCGGCCGATCCGGTGCAGATGACGGCGTGGGCGTCGAAGGCGTCGATCAGAATCTGTGTGCAGAGGGCGGCATTCACCTTGCCTACCCCCGCCTTGACGAGCACGAGATCGTGGCCTCCCCACCTCGCCTCGTGAAAGGTGAGCCCCGCCCGCTGGGTCGACCCGCGGATCTCACACCGGTCGAGATAGAGCTCTATTTCGACGTCCATTGCAGACATGATGGCCAACGGCATAACGGTGTATACCTCAGTTAGAACCTTAGGGACCGATGGACGAGCCGCCCGCAGACCACGCGTCGATCCTTGTCGCCAAGCTCCCCTTAGGACCGCGCCGCGTCCACAATACGACGCTTTTCCACCGTCGAGTCGGAGTCCCCTCTACGAGCAATAGGCGAGGCGATAGGCGCCCCCCTGTTTTGCTACCGCACGACCGACCCATCCTCCGCCGCCGTCGTCACGGGCACGAAGGTGCCGTCCGGCTCCTCCGCCATGAGCACCATCCCTTGACTCTCGA
>CAZRPQ010000178.1:0-5468 GCA_964601725.1 uncultured Salinivenus sp.
GACGAAGAAACCGGCGGGACGGTTGTGATCGACGCGTTTACGCATCCGGTGTCGGCCCTTTGTCAACGCAGGCGTTGAGGCCGGCTTTGCGGTGCGAGAGATGGGGGGCGGGCGGAGGGCGACGAACGGCCGCGGCTGTTGACGACTCGCTTCGGGACGGTGCCTAGTGTGATGGCTTCGTAGCGTGGGACAGCGTGGAAAGCATCAAGGGACCGGAGGCGAGACACATCGGTCCTGATCGCTGTAAGAGGAGCCCTACCCTGAAACCGATTCGCTGGAGCCATGCAAGTCACCCGCACGCCCGCCGACGTCCTGGCCACGCTCTCGCGCCGATACCGGGAACACTACGGCGATCGTCCAATCGGAAGCTACGCCGCTCCCGAATTTCCCTTTTCAGATGAGGGGCCTGAGGAAACGGACGACGGTGACGTGCGGGTGATCGAGGTCGTCGTCATTCTCCAGGGGCCGTACGATCCCTTCGAGGAAACGGACCCGGTCGTGGACATCGCAATGGACGTGACGGAGGAATACGATTGGTGGATGGGCATCTTTGCCCGGCATGCATCCCGCGATTGAGACCTCGCTCGGCTCGATAGATACGTCGAACTTCGAGAGAACCCTTGGTATACATGGAACCCCCCTTGAGCAATTTCCAGGAGGTGCCTCAGGAAATGGCTTCCCCTTCCTCCGCACCACCGGCAACGAGAGCGGACGTGCTCGCGATGCTAGCCCGGCGCTTCCGAACGCACTACGGCGATCAACTCGTGGCATTATACGCCACGCAGCACGATCCGTATGAACCGGAGCATGGGGCAAATGAGCTCGGAACGCACGTCATCGTCGTCTTCCAGGGGCCATACGAGCACTGGAAGGAAACGGACACGGTTACGAAGATCACGCACGACGTTCTAGACGAAACAGACTGGGTGGCCCCCATTACGGCCCACCACGTCGCCCACGACTCAGCGGTCGCGACACGAATGAAAGAGAGCGGGGTGCGATTTGACTGAGATTCGCCGCCGACTATAGAGCGCGAGAGGCCGGCTGGCCGCTGCCGAGACGCTTCTCGAAAGCGGACATTATCCCGACGCCGTCGGCCGAGCGTACTACGGAGTCTACGAGGCAGCGCGTGCGCTTCTGCTCCTCAAAGAGGTGGAGGCGTCGCCGCACGATGGAATTGGCAATCGGCTCGGCTTTCACTTCAGAGAAGATATCGACACGAGAATTTTCTCGCGACTCCGAAAAGAACGCGAGGGCTGTGACTATGAACTGAGCGAGCCCAGTCAAGAACGGGTGCGGGTATGTCTCGAACAGGCGCAATCGTTTGTTGAGAAGGCGGAAGCCCCCGTCGAGGCAGCTTGAAAAGGTGGATCAGTTCTCTGACGTCAGCTCGACTTCAATCGCCGGCCGCACGAACCCGTCCGTCGCGTCCAGCCGCCGCCGCGCTTCCGCCACGTCCACGTCCGCGAGAATCATCACGATGGCGGTCTTCACGTGCCCGTCGCACGCCTCAAGGACTGCATCCGCCTCGTCGTAGTCCACACCCGTCACCATCATCACCGTGCGGATGCCGCGCTCCACGAGCTTGTCGCTGGTGCGCTGCAGGTCCACCATCATGTTCTCGTAGACCTTGCCGAGGCGCACCATTGAGGCGGTGGTGATCATGTTGAGCACGAGCTTCTGCGCGGTGCCACTCTTCATGCGCGTGGAGCCCATAATCACCTCCGGCCCCACCACCGGACAGATGGCCACGTCGGGCTCCACGTCCAGGTCCTCCCGCGGAATCGTCGTCACGAACAGCGTGGGGCATCCAATCTCATCGCGGGCGTGCTCCACGGCCCCCACCACGAACGGGGTGCGCCCGCTCGACGCGATGCCACACACCACATCATTCTCCGTAACTCCATGATTTTCCAAAACTTCGGCGCCTGCTTCGGGCACGTCCTCCGCTCCCTCCTGCGATCGAAAGACGGCCTCTCTACCCCCGGCGATGATGCCCTGCACCATCTCCGGATTCGTCCCGAACGTGGGTGGGCACTCCGACGCGTCCACGATGCCGAGCCGCCCGCTCGTGCCCGCCCCCACGTAGAAGAGCCGTCCGTCATTCGTGAACGCCTCCACAACGATCCTCACAGCCTCCGCCACCTGCGGCAGCTCGCGCCGCACAGCAATCGGGACCGTGTGATCCTCGGTGTTGATGACCCGAAGAATCTCTTCCACCGACGCGGTATCGATGTGCGTGGAGTGAGGATTCTTCTGCTCCGTGGCGAGCGATTGAAGCTGATCAAAAAGTGGAGGAGGGTCGGACATCCGGAACTGAGTAGGTTGAGGAAGGGAAAATGGACTCCCAGCAGAGAGAAGTCCCCTCGCATCCGTCAGGTCGAAGGCAGCCTTCCGGGACCGATGCACTCCGTCCGTGGCGTCTATGAAACGGAGACCCGTTCGGCCCATCCAGGAAGCCTGATGAATCGCCAGAGCAAAATGCCCCCGAGCACCACAGAGCCGACGAGGACCGGGAGCCACCAGGGCCAGGGGGCGGTCTCATTGGGCGGGTCCATCGGTACAGGGTCGGGAGAACCGTAGAGCACCGATGGGGCCCAGAAAAACGGACTCGCCTTGTTGGGATGGTTCTTCAGATACGTGAGCTTGGCCTGCTGGAGGGCCTGATCTTTCGGCAGCCCCGACCGTAGATTCCGGTAGAAATTCTCCATGAGTGCAACACTGGGCCGGTCGGCCGTGGACCACAGATTGGCCACCGTCGACTGCGCGCCCATGGCCCGGAAGGCATACTGCAGACCCTCCATTCCTTCCCCGCCGCGCAGCGTGCCGCGGGCAGTACTGCAACCACTGAGGACAGCGAGCGGAAGGACACGGTCCTGATCCTGGAGTTCGTGCAGAAAGAGGAGGCCGTCCGACGTCGAGTCGGGACGGAGAAGAAACGAGTTTTGGAGCGGGAAGGAGGGATGCACGAAGGCGTGCGACGCCAGGTGAACCACCCCCGCCCGTTGGCAGGCGGAGGCGAACGCCGACTCCGTGGCGGCCTCATCAAGAAACGTCTCCGCATCGCCGACCGCTCGATCCAGGGCCTCTATTTCGGCCTGGACGCCCGGAAGCGAGGGAAGTTGGAGGGTTGAATCCGCGGCGGCCCCAGGGAACGTGGTGCGGAGGGCCGACGGGATGGTGCGGAGCGTGTCGAACTTGGAGACCCCGAAGGCCGACAGGGTAGGGGCAAAGGTGTCGGCGTCGAAGGTCGTCTCCGACGTGTCGGCCACCATGGAGGCGGCCAAATCGAGCGTCGTCGGGCGCTGGTGGAGCACGAATCGGGCCTCGGTGTGATCGTAGCGCCCGCCCGGCGCGGCGGTGGCCAGCAACGAAAACGGCACATGAAACATCTGCCCATCGGGGATGACGGTTAAGGGTTGACTGGGGGAGAGGTGCTCGGCGATGGGGGAATACAGGCGGTCGTGCAGTATGCGAAGTGGTCGGAGGTCGAAGTGCAGCGCGTTGATGTGCTGTGGACTGCCCGACTGAGTGAACAGGGGAGAGACAGACCTCACCTGGGCCCGCACCGAGTCCTGCGTGAGCCCGGAGAGCGAAACGGTACGAAGCGTGTCGGCCGTGAGGACGAAGGCCGCCGAACGGGGCGACCGGTCGTAGACGGGCCAGGGGTTATCGAGAAAGTAGGAGACGAGAGCGCGGTCCTGCCGAGCGAGAGCTTCGGAAATTTCGTCAATCGACGGGCGAGTGCTCACCGCAGAATCGAGTTGCAGAATTTGCTGGCGGGCACTCATAAGGGTCGCCTCGCGGGTGCGGAGATCCGCTTCTTCCGCGTCGGAGAGGGCACCCTTTCCGAGCCGGGTGCGCACGTCGGTGAGCGCGCCGCTCAGGCTGTCGAGCCGGGCGCGAGCCGTCGCGGGCAACTGATTGACGACCCGAGCTTGGGTCCGCAAGTCCTGCAGGTGGCGGGCGCGGGTGCGGTCGAGGGCAGCCAGAGCTTTCCGAGGCTGATCCTGTGCCAGGAGAGTGCGCACGAGGCCGCGGTGCACGTCCCGCCACTGGGCAAAAGCCGTCGAGGACCACTGGGTGGCCGTCAGTGACTCGCGGTATTTTTCGATTACGGCGACGCCCTGCCGGTAGTAGTCTTCCGCCACGACCCAGTCGCTCTGCAGCTCGTGGAGACGACCAAGGGCCCGGAAAATGCGACGTTGATAATCGAGATCGCCGAATGCTTTGGCCATCGCGAGCGACGTGCTCAGGGCCGATTCGGCCTGGGTCCAGCGGCCGGTTTGAATGTGAAGCACCCCGAGCTTGAGCAGCGAGAAGGCATGGGATCGAGAGTCCTCGTTCGCACGAGCGTACTGGCGAGCCTCTTTGTTCAGTTGATACGCCCGCTCAAAGTGCTCCAGGTATCCGAGCGTCTCGGAAAGGATCAGCGTGACGTCGGCATGTTCTTCGCTCTTGGGCTCGGCCGCGGCCCGTCCCCGAAGGGCCAAATCCCGGGCCTGCTCCAAGGATTCGCGGTTGTACGTGGTGTTAAGCGTTTCCTCGAGCAAGAGATCGGCCTTCCTCGACAGGACTCTTGCCCATAGGGACGAGTGCGTGTCGGGGAGGAGTTTGCTCTCTCGGAAGAGGCGTTCGGCGCGGTCGAAGTAGTGACGAGTCGAACGATAATCCTGAGTGCGCTGGTGCAGGATCCCCACGTCGAGAAGGTAAGTAACGCGAGAATCGATGGCCTCGGACGGGGTTTCCCGGAGAGCCATGAGGTAGTGGTCGATGGCTGAAGAAAGGTCCCCGAGATAATAGCGGAGCAGTCCCTGATTTCGGTGGAGAACGTGCGGCCATTTCGCCTGGGTCACCTCAGTGGAGGGAATGGGCGGGTCCGATGCGAGAAACGAACGGGCCTGCTCAAATGCCTCGAACGCGTCGGAGAACCGGCGAAGCGCCGCGAGGAAGGCGGCCTCCTGGTAAAACGTGCGGAGAATGTTGTCAAGGTACGGCCGCTTGATGCCCGAAGGATCGAGGCCCAAGAAGCACTCCCGCGCCGTGCGAACCTGAGAAAGGTGCGCACGAACCGTATCTCGAGACACCGGGGGATCGCTGGACCACATCTGGGGAATCCTCTCCTTGCCCCAGCTGATCCGAAGCTCGGACTGAACGGGTGCCTGGCTCAGGCAGGCGTCCAGATCGTCGCTGGAGTCGGCCGGTACCGCTGCGAGCAACGTGACGAGAAGGAGGGCCAGCATCGCCGGTGGCGGTGGAAAATAAGAGGACTGTTTCTTTTCTTCGCCAAACGCGGGGCAAATGCCGCAGAAAGCCCAATCGTCGCAATTCTCACAGTGCACGCTCTTCAGCCTATGACCATTCCAACCCAGAACGATCGCGCGATTTTCCCGACGGCTGTCGGGGCAGCCTCCCGGATGGTGGGGGGCGGTGGAACTCCCTCAGGAGGCGGAGGAGGTTCAGGCGGT
>CAZRPQ010000179.1:0-5456 GCA_964601725.1 uncultured Salinivenus sp.
ACGGCATCGCCAGGCTCGCCACGCGCAGGTAGCGCGTCCCGTATTCGATGGCCTCTTCGCCCGTCCCAATGAGCCGAATCAGGGGCTCCGGGAGCGTCCAGAAGACGGCGACGAGGGGAAGCGTGACCAGGAGGGCGGCCCCCACACTCACCTTGACGGCCCGGCCAATGTCGTTGTAGCGCCCGGCGCCGTACCGCTGCGACACGAGGCTAATCGTGCCCCCCGCGATGCCCCCGCCGAGCATGAACGTCATCGTCCAGTACGGCACGCCGTACCCCACCCCCGCGATGGCGGCCGGACCTAGGGCGAGGCCCACCATGGCCACGTCCGCGGTGGCCTTCGACATGCGGGCCAGGCCCGTCACGATGCGGGGCCACGCCAGGTCCGAGATGCGCTGCGCCCGCGGTCGGTCGATGAGGTTCAGGTGGACAAGCACACGCCCGATGCCCTCGATGGCCGCGCGAACTGGATTGAGCAAAGAGACTGGGAGCAGACTTGATGACTAGACGCGAGCGGGTCTCGAGACGCGCTTTGTGCCCACGGTCTCGCCGTGCGACCCGTCAAAGAGACACACTCGACGGGCAAGGTTGTTCGAGGGGGGCCGCCGCGTCAGGCGGTCTAGCCGGAGGAGTAACGGGGTTCTGGCATTCCTCTCACGGGGACTTCGTTTTGCGAATGGGGGAGAGGGACCTCGGGCGACTGGGAGCGTGGGGGAACGGGAGCAGAGGCGCTGAGGGCTACTTGGGGGAGGCGGGGGGCGAACGGCCGGTGGAGGCTGGGCGCCGGCCCCGGGGAATCTTGGGCGGGGTGCCGCGGTACCGCGGGTGCTCGAAGGTGGGCTGGCCGGCCGCCAGCTTCAGGAACCGGTCCAGGGGCACCACCTCGAACTCGTCCCCGAGGGCATTGAGGATGCCTTTCACCCGTTCGATGGAGCTGCGCTGCCGGACGTGCATGAGGAGGAAGTAGGGACGCTCCGGATTGAGGCGTGCCAGCTCGCGAAGATCGGCGAGGGCCGCGGCCGCGGGCCGGTCCCCGCTGAGGTAGTAGTCGTACGACAGGAAGGGCCGTCCGTCCCGCAGGTCGAAGGTCGACGCCGGGCCGTAGCCATTGATAAATCCAAGGGCGTCCGGCATCCCTTCGTAGTAGTCCTCGACGACCGGCTTGGGGAGGTCGACCGTGCCCCAGAGGCGGTTGCCCTCCGAGTAGTCCATGATCTCGAAGACGCGCAGATCGAGACGCTGCATGAGCCGCTCCGCCTCGTCGATGAGGGCAGGCCGCGCAGAGTCGGGCACCGCCTTCGGGTACAGGTAGCCCGGCCCCGAGAGCGTGCCGATGAAGTAGTCGTTGGGCGTGGCCTGCTCGTAAAAATACTGCAGCAGGGCAGGGGACAGCCACGTCCAGTTCATCGTGACCTCCCAGGCGTACGGAATCGTGCCGCGCCCCGGCTCCCGCCACGCGCCAATGCCGAGCCCGTCGGTCTGAACCGGCGAGATGTACACCTTCTTCTCCGGCCGGAGCGTCGTGTCGGGCGGCACAGTGTGGTTGTTCTCGAACGTGAAGCCGGGCGTCGTGGGGATCTGAGTGTTGAAGCTGGTGTTGGGCAGCGTGTTGAGCCCCTCCATCCGGAGGGCGTGCCGAGACACGAGCGTGACGTGCTGCCCCTCCGTGTCTTTCGCGTAGGAGTGCCAGCCCATGACGAGGCCGCCGGGGGACATCGTGTCGAGGATGCGGTCGGCGAGCGCCAGCTCGGTCGTGTCGCGTGGATTGGCCGAGAGGTCGGTGAAGAAGGCCTCCCGGTAGATCCCGTAGTCGGCCACGGCCGGTTTCATGCGAGGGCCGGACACGCCTCCCATCCACACGATCACGTCCCTGCTACAGCGGTCGCCGTACTCGTTCCACGCCCAGCGGTAAATCTCCGCGTCCGTCTGGCCTGCGAATTGGTCCCGAAAGTCGTGCACCCGCTCCAGCCCCGCCGCCTCCACCATTGGAATCTGCTCCCCGGTGACGACGACGGCATCTTCGAGGCCGGCGAGCGTAAACGCGACGTTCAGCGAGGTGCGCACGTCCGGGTCCCACACCACGTAGCCCTCCACGTGCTCGCGGAAGCGCGACAACGCCGCCCGGGGCGTCTCGAGCGTCGAGAAGCGGATGTTGTGGGTCCCCTGGTAGTAGTCGGCGACCGGTTCGGTGAAGGGGTAGGTCCAGTCTGGTGGATAGACGAAGTAAAGGCGGGGCGCGCCCTGATTGGCGACGCCCTGGAGGCTGATCAGAAATGCCTTCGTGGAGAGGGCCCCGTCGACCTGCCAGCCCGCGTCGAGGGGCATCAGGGAGGCACGCCGGGGAGAGGGTTCTCGCGGTTGAGCGGAAAGGGACCCAGCTGTACATCCCAGAAGCACGGCGAGGAGGAGAGAGACTGCGCGCTGCATCGGTGTGCAAGCGGAGAGGAAAGAGAGAGGCGAGGGGACGAAGAGTGAGGGGCGTGGAAGAGGGGCCTATTCCTCTTCAGCTGGTCCAGAAGACCGTTGGAGCACGTAGCGGCGGGCTCTCGGCCGGGTCGAGCGAAGCTCGAGGACGACGAGCCGGTCCCCGTGGGGGGCAATTCGATACTCGGTGTACGTCCGGATGCGCCGCAAGCCCTGCGAGGCTTCGACCCCGAAGCGGCTCGTGACGCGGAGGGTGCGGCCCTGGTCCAGCCACTCCGCAGAGACCCGCCGGGGCTGGTCCGGGGCGGCCAAAGCGCCGATGTGGCGGTTGTCGGGCCACTGCGGGAGGGGGGCGCGGTGAGCCGTCCCGTCGATGGGGATGCGCACGGAATCCACCGCCGTGTAGTCGGTGGGGCCGTGCCAGCGGCGGAAGAGCGCGAGGCGGGCAGGCCCGGCGTCCAGGTCAATGATGAGGACGTTCCAGGGATCGATGGGGCTGCTCTCAGACTCGACGAGTCGCCACGTCCCGTTGATGCGCGCATCGGGCTCAGGGGCCGAATCGCCGGTCTGGTCCGGGGACTGGCAGCCCCCGAGCCCGGCCGCGACAAAAATCAGGGCGGCCAGGAGCCGAGGAGCGCCTCGAAAGAGCCTTCGGGAGAACGCGGGACGCGTAGACATTGGGCCGTTTCGAACGAGAGAGGTGGGCAGAGCCTGTTGTGCGGAGTCCAGTAGAAACTCCCCTTTAGGCAAGTTCGGAAGGCCGAAACGTTCCAGCGTTTTGGCAGCACGTCAGTCTGGTGAGTTGCGGAGAAAATTGGCCTGACAGAACGGAGGTGCTGGCGCGCACCGTTCTTCAGGGACAGAATTTTGGGGACCCCAGGCGCCCATCCGCCCGCGCTTCCCGGCATTCCTCCTACGATGAGAGGCGGCTGAGCCTCCATCGCTCGAAGCAACTTTTAACATACAATCGCCCTGGGTACAATCGCCCTGGGTGCTGAGGGGTAATTTGGAATTAAGTTCCTCCTATTGTTATACTAGGAGATCCCGTTTTGCCTTCATCGTGTTGGTTCGAAATTACACCGATGTCGGCAGACGGTCGAGGGTTCCGTAAGCCGATACTGGTCAACGGGTTGCCGTTGGACCGTTGGCCGTCCTGAGCGGGCCGTTGCGGGGACCTGTGCGTGGGGACGGGGCTCGGGCCTGCTTCAGGGAGTCCCCAATCGTGCTGGACTTCCGGCCCCGCCTCCGACGAGGGACCTGGACCTGCCCGGATGCTCGGGGCCGTCGCCCGTGGGGGGCTGCTTGCCGCGCCCGTTCGCGCTCTCTGTCCCTGATTCGCGTCCGACGACGATGAGACCCAGACGGCTTCGCGTCGCTGCCTGGAACGGGCTCCTGCTTGTTCTGGTGGGGGCCGGTCTGCTCCTGCCCGCCTGCACCTCGGACTCGGGGTCGGACCCCGAGCGGCCGAACGTCGTGCTCGTCCTCGCGGACGACCTCGGATACTCGGACATCAGCCCCTACGGCGCCGAGATTGAAACGCCCCACCTCCAGCGCCTGGCCGACGGGGGGATGCGCTTCACCCAGATGCACAACACCAGCAAGTGCTTTCCCTCGCGGGCCGAGCTGCTGACCGGCATCTACGCCCAGCAGTCCCACATGCACGACGAGCCCGAACGGTTCGAGAACTCCGTCATGCTCGGGGAGGTCCTGAAACAGGTCGGCTACCGCACTCTCTTCGTGGGCAAGCACCACGGCACGGACAACCCCTCCAACTGGGGGTTCGACCACTACTGGGGCCTCCGGGACGGGGCGGCCAACTATTTCAATCCCGGCGAGAAGCGCTCCTTCGACCCCGGCGCCCCGGCGCAGAAGGACTGGGCCTACCCTCGAACCTTCCTGTTCGACGACTCGACCGCCGCCCCCTTCACGCCGGAGGAGGGCTACTACGGCACCGACACCTGGACCGACTGGGCCCTCGAGCTACTGCGGCGCTACGAGGGGGAGCAGCGGCCCTTCTTCCTGTACCTCTCCTACCAGGCCCCCCACGACCCTTTGCAGGCCCCAACGGAGACGATCGAGAAGTACGAGGGCATGTACGATGACGGGTACGCAGCCGTCCGTGAGGCCCGCTATGAGCGGCTCGTCGAGTCGGGCCTGATCGATGAGGAGACCTATCCGCTCTCCGAGCCCACCCATCGCGACTGGGACACCCTCAGCACCGAAGAACGCGCCGACCAGGCCCGGCGGATGGCGGTCTACGCCGCAATGATCGACCGCATGGACCAGAACATCGGGCGGGTCATCGAGCACCTGGAGGCCCGGGGAGAGATGGAGAACACCCTGTTCATTTTTGCCTCCGACAACGGGGCCTCGGCGGAGGTCGTCCGGATTGGAGACGGGCCGATCGGGTCGGTCACCCGCTGGGCGTCGCTGGAGGAGGACTGGGCCAACGTCGCCAACACGCCCTTCCGCCGCTACAAGAACGACAGCCACGAGGGCGGGACCGCCACGCCGTTTATCGTACACTGGCCCGGGGTCGTCGCGCCGGGCTCGACGTCCGAGTACGTGAGCAAGTTCACCGACATCATGCCCACGCTGGTCGACCTCACCGGGGCGACCTACCCGGACACCTACAAGGGCGACGCGGTGGTTGAGATGCAGGGCCGGTCGCTTCTCCCGATCCTCAGGGGAGACGACGGGACGCGAGCGGGCCCCATCTTCAACAAGTGGGCGGAAGGGCAGGCGGTCTACCGTGATGAGTGGAAGCTGATCCAGCAGGGCGAGGGGGACTGGGAGCTTTACGACCTCCGGGAAGATCGGTCTGAGACCACCGACCTCGCCGACGATCGGCCGTCGCTCGTCGAAGACCTGTCCTCGACCTGGGAGGAGTGGTACGAGGGCACCGCCCGGTACCGGGCGCCGGAGTAGAGCTGGCCCCAGAACATGGGCCGTTCAGGAGGCCCTGCTTGACGTGAAGGCCTCAGAAGCTGTTTGGCGGACTGTCTATGGCCTGCGACTTCGCGGATCTTGTGC
>CAZRPQ010000180.1:0-5429 GCA_964601725.1 uncultured Salinivenus sp.
CCCCGATCGGTGTTGTACCGGCTCCGCAACGCGCTCCCCGACCTGCTCTTGCCCAAGGCGTGGCGCCGGGGTGCCCGGGGCATTCGGCGCCCGCCCGACACGATTCGTTCGGCAATGGCCGAGGCCAACCTGTCCATCGTGGACGAGGTCGACCGCCGGAGCGCAAACCACACCTTCGTCGCCGTCCGGGCCGAATGAATCGTCTGACTGAACGCATGATCGCAGGATACTCACTGCATCGTCCCCCCCACACGGATCAGCTCCCAACATGGGTCTCGAGATTCTTCTCACGCTGCTCCTCCTCGCGGCTGAGTGGGGACGCACTGCGGGGCTCCCTTTCACGTTCCCCGGCGTTCTGTCCTCCCGATTCCTCCATCGGACCCAGGGGGCAACCGGCACGGCACTCGTCTTTGCCCCCCTGCTCGCGCTCCTTTTTGCCGCCGTTCTGGCATTTACGGCCGTTCCGCGCCCCAACACCGTGACGCTGCCCATCGAGGTGATCGGGCCGGACGGGCACACGCGATCCGTCGCGGTCCACGCCAGCGACGGGTCGCAGGTCGACAGCCTGTACCTCCGGGCATACTCGATCGGGTATCCCTACTGGGAGGAGTATGACGTTTCGAAGGCCTCCGTTCGCCTCAACGGCGGGCCGTGGACCGACCTGACCGACGCCATCGCGACCTGCAAGCATCCAGCGTCCGCGTTCGATTGCATCGACGGCCCGTACCACACCCTCCGGCTCGAGGTGGCCGTCGCCGACGTCGGCGGGACGCTCGTGGACGGCCGCAACACCCTCGACTTCCGATTCAACTACGCGTTTCCGAAAAACAGTCCGGATGACTTCGGCGACCCCAGCTCCGGGTACCGCATTCTTGGCCTCGAGTTGAGGCGGTCCAACGATTCCGACGCCATCGACGGAACGTCGTTCGCATGGGACGACCCCGCGACGTGGACGGCGCCGGAGGGGTACGAGAATCCTGACTCGGTTGCGGAGGGAAAATTACTCTGGCACCAGCGCAACGTGTTGACGCCCCGCTGGCGGTCGGACGAGACCATCACCGCCGCCTGCGCGGACTGCCACGCCACCGACGGCCGGGACCTCGCGTACTTCGCGTTTTCCAACACGTCCATCGTTGCCCGCAGCAAATTTCACGGCCTGTCCGCACGCCAGGGCAAGAAGATTGCCGCCTACATCCGGAACTACGAGCTGAACGATCCCGACACGGGGCGCTCCTACGCCCCCCCCGGACGACCCTGGCACCCTGTGTACCAGCCCGGCCCCACCAGCGTCGCGAGCCGCAGCGAGTCCGCGCCCCGGGCGGCGGGCACCCGCATTTCGAACATGCCGGGGGGAGGAAGTCAGTACGCGGCGGCCGGGGCCGGCGTGCGGTGGGCCCTCGACCACGACCGGGAGATGCTCCCGCACGTCTTTCCGGGTGGCCCGTCGTCGGACGACTTTGAGATCGATTCGACACGAGACGGGATGCACGTCCCGGCCCCGATCCAATTTCCCGACTGGAACGAGTGGCTTCCCGTCCACCACCCCCTCGACATGTGGGGCGATGCGATCAAGACCTGGAGCGACTGGCGCTCGGGATTCTGGGACCCGGTCGAGGGACCGGTGGGGGAGACACACCCGTCGTTTTCCGATTACAGAGAGTGCGCCGCCGCAACGGCCCCCGACAATCCCGACTGCCTGGAGGACCTGTGGTGGGCGACCCGATTTCTAGGGGCGGAGACGGACAACTTCGAGGAGGTGGAGTCGACGTTCGTCCAGCCCGGCTACACCGACGTCACGAGCCAGTCGGACGGGGCATACCGCCACGTGAACCTCGAGAAGTGGGCGACGGTGAGGCTGTGGGACGTCATCAACACATACGACGTGGCCGATGAGTTCTCTGATCTAGGCACGCATCACGGAGGCACGTGGAGCAACAGCGACGAGTACACGTGGCCCGGCGGCCCCTTTCCGTTCGACCTCGCCCCGCACGTCACAGGGCTGTACGCAGGCGCGAAGGACCGTGCCTACGACCTGTGGCTCGACAACACGTGGTACGAGCTCGCCGTGCGGATCAACAGTGGACGCGGGCACAAGCTCGGCAATCGGCCGGTCGACTGGCAGTACCAGAACACGCACCTGGGCGACCTCGGCAATCTGGATATCGAACAGCCCCTGCGCCGCGTCTTCACCTACATGAAGTCGCTTGAGGTGTGCGAATCGTTCGACAACACAATCGGCCACACCAAGCACAATCCCCGGTCGTGGTCCACGAACCGCTACATCTGCGGGGCCCTTCTTGGGGTGAGCCACGACTTTTTCTCTCGACTCGACCGCTATCGGAGCGGGCTCCACCGCGCGACCTTCGAGGTGCTGTTTGAGGAGCAGGTTGAAGCGATGATGTACCGCCACTCGCCCGGTCTTGCGGGAGACGCAGATGCAAAGTGGGACCGCCTCGATGGAGAGCGGGGAGGATGGGAGCCCCCAACCACTTCGATCGACACCCAGGCGAGCCTCCATTCCGGATTCTGGAAGAATCCCGCCCAGGAGCCGAGCCAGTTCTACCACGTGCTCAAACTAGGCCGACGGATCGGCGTACGCCCGACCCTCCTCGACAGCGCCGCGGCCTGGAACGACGCGATGGTGCCCAGTGACGCCTGGAACGCGTTTCGGTGTTCGAGCAGTGGCGGTCAGCTAGAGTGCTCTACGCCCCCGTAGACTGCTCCACCGCCGCTCCTCAATACCCGTAAGGGCTGTCGTTCTGGGCGCTTCGCTCCTCGTGCTGGTTGAAGACAACCCCGGCCACGGGCGTGTCCACCTCCCGAAGAGACGTGATCAGGGAGTCGAGCTTACGACCGTCCGTCCCCGCCACCGAAGCGACGACGGCCTGTGCGCTTGTCTGTCCGGCAATCACGAGCGCGTCGCTCGCGGCCTGTGCCGGGGGGGTGTCGATGACGACGAGGTCGAAGCGCTGCTGGGCCACCTCTACGAACCGGCTCATGTGCTTCGGATCGAGGATTTTCGTCGGAGCCTCCTGGACCTCCCCCGCCGGAATAAAGTGGAGCCCGTCGATCAGTGTGCGGTGGATCGACGACGCGTTCCAGCGATCCTGCTTCACGGTTGTTCCCTCCAGGCGCCCCTGGTCCTGCTGCCGGGCATTCACCATGGTCCCCAATATCTCGAAGACCTCGGCCAACCCGGGCGCGTTGGGCATCCCGAGCGCCATGTGGGCCGTGGGGGCTCGAAGGTCTGCATCCATCAGGAGCACCCGCTGGCCACTGAGCGCCCCCGTCAGCGCCAAGTTCAGGGCCGTCGTGGTTTTTCCCTCCCCTTGCTGCGCGCTGGCCACGAGGACGACGTTTGACCGTTCGGTGCCGGACGACTGGCCTCGGGCGTGCACCAGGTTGTTCCACATCAGGCGGTATTCCTCCGTGAACGACGACCACGGATGGAGGAGGGGCATCAGGCGCGTGCTGAGCCGATGGTCTTCCACCTCCACAAAGTCCCGGCCGCCAAACGCACGGTCGATTTCGGGGTCCATGCTCGGGATGGTGCCGAGAAGAGGAAGCCCTCTTTTCTCGATGTCGTCCGGCCGACGGAGTTGAGTGTTGGTCGCCTCGTTTACGAAGGCAAGCCCAACCCCGAGCCCAATCCCAAGAAGAATGCCGAGAATGACGTTCTGGGTCGTCTTGGGCCGGATTGGGGCGCCGGGCACGAACGCGCTCTTCACAACCTCCACGTAGCCGAGCTCCGCCTCTTCGGCGACGGTCGCCTTCTGGAGCTCGCTCACGATCGTCTGGTAGAACGACTCTGCCTGCTTCAGCCGTCGCTCGATCTGTTGGCGCTGGATCCGCTGCTTCGGAATTTCATTGAGCCGCGGCTTGTACGCAGTAATCTGCGAGTCGAGCGCTGCGATCTGGGACTGAAGCTGGTCCACCGCAACTTCCTTCTCGGTGATCCGGCTGCGGAGCTGGGCCACGCGCTCCAGCGGAGCGCTCTCGGCCCCACCCGATTGTGGGCCGGCGGTCTCGTCGATGAGCTGTTGGGTCAGCTTCTGCTTCCGGGCCTGGAGCGCGTCCATCCTCCCGTTGAGTCGCGCGAGCTCCGGGAATTCCTGCTGGATCCGGGCCGTGTCCCCCTCCAGTTCGGGATTGGTGGCGTAGTACTGGGCTGCCTCGACCCGCATTTGAGTGATCTGCTCCTCGAGGGCCTGAATTTGGCTCCGTGTGCCCGACGCCTCCTGGTTCCCCAACACGTTCTCCTGAAGCTGGGGCTGAAACTGCTTCAGCTGCTGGCGGAGGAGCCCCAGCTGGGTCTCCTCTTTCTCGAGCTCGAAGGCCAGCTCATCGCGCCGGGTCTGGAGGCGCTGGTACTGCTGCGCCAGGCGCTCGCCCGCCTCCCCCCGCGTGGGGACCTGGTTGCGCCGGGCAAACGACTTCCACCGTTGCTCGAGTCGCTGGATCTTCGAGCGGTGCTTCTTGGCCTGCGTTTTCAAAAATTGGCGCGCCGCCTCAATCCCCGAACGGGCCTTCTCCCGGCTGAAGGCCTTGTACGCCTCCGCGTAGAGGTTTGCCAGGGTGGAAGCCTCTTCCGGCACGCGGCGTTCTACGGAGATGCGGATGAGGTCCCGATCCTGCCGGGACTGCGAAAACTGCGTCGCCTCGAGAAGTCGACGGGCCGCGCTGTTGTCCCCGGACGCCTGTCCCGAGTCCGGCGGGGCGAGAATCGGGAAGGTGCGGGACGTCCCGTCTGCCTGCTCCGTCGCCCGCGCCCGCTTCACGACGCGGCGGGCCAGCTCAATCGAGTTGCGGAGGGTCCCAATCTCGCTCTCCACGTCGCGGGACGGTTGGGCCGTGCCGGCCTGCGCCATGCTCATGGGATTCCCCCCGCTCTCCGCGTCGATCCGCACCATGCTGGTTGCCTGGTAGACCGTGGGCCTCGTGTACGTATAGCCGATCACGGAGCCAGCCACAAGAAGACAGGTGACGAGAATAATCCACTTCCCGCGTGCCAGGGTCGCGACGATGCTCGAAAGCTCCAGACTGGCGACCTCGGACTCGCCCGGAGGGGACGACGGGTTTCCCGATCCCGAGGAGGGAGAAGAGGCAGGCGCCTCCGAGTGCGGAGTCGAGGGAAGATTGCCGTTTTGCATTGCACAGGATGCGTCTCTTAGAAAACTCGGGGTCGCCTACTGCTCCGGCGACCGTGCTTCTCTACCCCGCTCTCAGGAAACCTGGAGGGAGCCAGGACGGCATTTCTGTAGAAAATACCGCCGCGCCAATGGAGGGACGGCGCGCGGCGTTCCTGCGAAACCGGATGGAGCGTCGAACACAACGCATGACGGTTGAAGAATCCCTCCCGGCGTGCCCCGACCGGTCTAAGTAGATCAGCAAAACAACTTTAAAAATCGTCATTCCGAGCGGAGCGAAGC
>CAZRPQ010000181.1:0-5428 GCA_964601725.1 uncultured Salinivenus sp.
CTCGTCAAAAATCCCTTGCGGATGCACAAGACTGGAGGTATGCTTACTCGTGGACGTATGTCGGTCAGTGAACAGAAATCTACTTCTCCTCGCGCACACTCCTGCCTCACAGAGCCAAAACACCCATGCGACGACCCCTCACGACGTGTCTTCTCCTTCTGGCGAGCCTCTGCGTCGCCCTCGGGGCTTCCCCCGCGACGGCACAGGAAGCGACCAGTGACGACGCGATCGTGGACGCCGAAAACATGTCTCCGCCCTCGGTCGAGTACCAGGGCGAACTGCCACCCCTCATCGATCGGCAAACCTTTTTCGGCGATCCCAAACGCACTGGGGCTCAAATCTCTCCAGACGGAGAGCACGTCTCGTTCATCAAGCCGTACAAGGGCGTGATGAACGTGTGGGTGAAAGAGCGAGGGGAGCCGTTCGGCGCCGCCGATCCGGTAACGGCAGACACGACACGTCCGGTCCGTAGCTACTTCTGGACCCAGGACAGTGAGCGCATCCTGTACAGCCAGGACAAGGGCGGCAACGAAAACTTCCACATCTACGCCGTCGACCCGGATTCGGAGAAAGAGACCGAGCTCGGCGTGCCGCCTGCCGAGGACCTCACGCCGTACGAGAAGGTGCAGGCGCGCATCTTTGACGTCCCGGAGGCCACGCCCGGCGAGATCGTGGTGGGCCTCAACGACCGAAATCCGCAGTACCACGACCTCTACCGCATCGACCTGGAGACGGGTGAGCGCGAACTCATCTTCAAAAATACCGAGGGTTACGGCAGCTACACGTTCGACCACAAAGGCCGCTTCCGTCTCGCCACACGACAGACCGACAGCGGCGGCACCGAGATCCAGCGCGTCGACATCACGACACAGGACACCACCTTCGCGACGGTCTACGCCTGCTCAGTCGACGAGTCCTGCGGCGTGACGCGGTTCCACAAGGACAATGAGCGGGTCTACCTCCAGACCAACAAGGGGGAGGACGTGGACCTGCAGCAGCTCCGGCTCCTGAACGTGCAGACGCAAGAATCGGAGCTCGTGGCGAAGGACCCGGAGGGCGCGGTCGACTTCGGCGGTGCCGTATTCAACGACCGGACCGAGGAGCTCGTCGCCACCGCCTACGTCGGCGAGCGGAAGCGCGTGTACCCGAAAACCGAGTCGTTCGAACAAACATATGAGACGCTGAGGCAGAAGCTGCCGGACGGCGAGATCTCGCTGGGGTCCTCCACGGAGGACTTCCGGACGCACATCGTGAGCGTGGGCCAGGATGTCAATCCCGGCGCCACGTACCTCTTCGACGCGGAGCGCGGCACGGTGGAGAAGCTCTACGAGTCGCGCCCCGAGCTGCCCACCCAGCACCTCGCGGAGATGAAGCCGGTCACCTACGAGGCGCGCGACGGACTGACGATTCCGGCGTACCTGACAGTGCCGAAGGGGGTAGAGGCGAAAAACCTGCCGACGGTCATGTTCATCCACGGCGGCCCCTGGTCGCGGGACACCTGGGGCTACGACGCCTTTGCCCAGTTCCTGGCCAACCGCGGCTACGCGGTGCTGCAACCCAACTACCGCGGCTCCAGCGGCTACGGACAGTCGTTCCTGCACGCGGGCGATGAGGAGTGGGGCACCGGCGCGATGCAGCACGACATCACCGACGGGGTGCAGTACCTGATTGATCAGGGCATCGCCGATCCGGATCGCGTCGGCATCTTCGGTGGGTCCTACGGCGGCTACGCGACGCTTGCGGGCGTTACCTTTACCCCCGACCTCTACGCGGCGGGCGTGCCCTACGTGGCGCCGTCGAACCTGCTCACGCTCATCAACTCGTTCCCGGCCTACTGGCAGCCGTACCTGGAGGGCACCTGGTACGAGCGTGTCGGCAATCCCGACAACGAGGAAGATCGGGAGCGCCTGAAGAAGCAATCGCCCCTCTTCAAGGCCGAGCAGATCACTGCGCCCCTCCTGGTGGTCCACGGCGCCAACGACCCCCGCGTGAAGCAGCAGGAATCCGACCAGATCGTGGCGACGCTCGACCAGCAGGGCCACCCGGTCGAGTATCTCGTGGCGCCCGACGAGGGGCACGGCTTCAGCAACGAGGACAACCGGTTGGCCCTCTCGACGGCGATGGAGAAGTTCCTGGCCAGCCACCTCGGGGGGCGCTACCAGAAGAGCGCCACCGACCGCATCCGGCAGCGGCTCACTGAGATCACTGTGAATCCCGACTCGGTGACGATGCCGGACACGACCGCCACCGCGAAGGCCAAGTCCGACGCCCCGAGCGGGGTTGCGATGATGGACGGCTCGACGCTGGAGGCCGCTACGCTCTCCTACGACGCCACGATGAAGATGCGCGGCAAGTCCTTCGACCTGTCGTCCACCCGCACCCTCCGGTCCACCACCACGAGCGGGACCAAGACCTGGACCGTCGTTGGCAAGACCGAGACGCCACGGGCCACGGTGACCGATTCGCTGATCATGGACCGGTCTACCCTCCGCCCGGTCTCGCGCCACCAGCGCGGCCCCCTCACGATGGACATCACCCACACCGACACGTCGGCCTCCGGGACGATCGAGATGCGGGGACAGTCGACCTCGATCAGCGAGAGCTTCGACCGCCCGACCCTTGCGGGTGGTTCCCACGACCTCATCGCCCTCGGCACCATGCCGCTGAAGCCGGGCTTTTCGACCTCCCTCCAGGTCTTTGCGCCCCGGCAACAGGCGGTGCGCACGGCGAACTTTGAGGTCACCGGCACAAAAACGGTGACGACACCGGCAGGCTCGTTCGAGGCCTACGTGGTGGATGTGACCGTGGGCGACGACAAGGTGACCGGCACGGTGCACCTGCGCAAGGCGGCGCCGCATCACGTGGTGAAGGCAAAGCTTGACGTATCGACCCCGCGCGGGACGCGCACCATCCGCCAGACCCTCTCGAAAATGAGCACGTCGACCTCCGGCGCCGGCACGCGATAACTTTTCCGGCGGTCCGGCTCGCACGCCGAGCACGCCTCTGCACAACGTTCCGACGTCTCACGCAAAACGTATCAGAGCGGTGGGGCCCCGAGGCTCCCCGGCCGGCGTCCTGGCGGGGGGAGCCTCGGGTCCTTTTTTGCCCGGAAGTCTCCTCTTCCCCCACCGACCCGGGACGGCCGTACGGTCGCGTGTACTGAACCCTGACTTCGGGACTTTTCGTATGAGCAGGCGTTCGCGCTTTTTCCGACGTCTGTTCTGCCCTCGTGCCCGACCTCACGTCCTGCTCCGCCACGGCCCTCGCCCGTCGCATCCGTGCTCGCGACTGTTCCGCCGTCGACGTTCTGGAGGCGCACCTCGCTCGCATCGAGCGCTGGAACCCCGTCGTCAACGCGGTCGTGACGCTCAACACGGAGCAGGCCCGCAACCGCGCGGAGGCGGCCGACGCGGCTCTGGCCCGGGGCGAGGTGTGGGGGCCGCTACACGGCGTCCCGTTCACCGTCAAAGACCAGTTTTCGACGGCCGGACTGCGCACCACCTACGCCCTTCCCCACTACGCCGACTTCGTCCCCGACGCAGACGCCCCGCAGGTGGCGCGGCTGCGTGCAGCCGGCGGCGTGCTCATGGGCAAGACGAACCTGCCCCTGGCCGCCTACGACTGGCAGTGCGTGCACCCCACCTTCGGCCGCACGAACAATCCCTGGGACGTGGGGCGCACGCCCGGCGGGAGCTCCGGCGGCTCCGGGGCGGCCCTGGCGGGCGGACTGACGCCCCTGGGACTGGGGGCCGACGTGGCCGGGTCGATCCGCATTCCCTCCCACTTCTGCGGCGTCGCGGGCCTGCGTCCCACAGAGGGCACCGGTCCGCTCCGGGGCATCCGACCGCCCGCTCGTCCGGCCACCGTGCGCCACATCGCCGTCGCCGGGCCGATGGCCCGCACGGTGGAGGATTTACAGCTGGCGTGGACGGCCCTCGGAGGCAACAACGAGTCGCCATCGGGGCCCCCCGACCCTGAGTCGCTCCGGATCGCCGTGACGCCAAAGCTGGGCGGCGTGCCGGTCGACACCGACACGCAGCGCGTGCTCCGGGAGGCCCTCGGAACGTGGCGCAGCGCCGGGTGCGTCGTGAAGCACCGGCCCGCCCCGATCGACATTGAGGACGCCTTCGACACGTGGGCCCGCATTCAGGGCTTCGAACTGACCGCCGGCCTGCCGGCCCCGCTCCGCGCCGCGCCGCTTCGGGAACTGGTATGGCAGGGCTACGTGCGGTCGAAATATGGCTTCCTCGCGGGTCGGATGGCACGGGGGGCGCGGATGGGCCCGCGGGGGTACTTCGCCGCCCTCGACCGCAAGGAGGCCCTCACGCAGTCCATCAACGCCTTCCTAAGCGACTGGGACCTGTGGGTGACGCCCGTCGCCGCCATCCCGGCCTTCACGCACCGCCCCACCGGCGCCGACCTCGACATCGAGGGCGTCTCGGTGCCCTACGCCCTCCCGCTCGCCGCGTACAACTGCGCAACGGCCGTCACGGGACACCCCATTCTCACCCTGCCGGCGGGCCGGGCCTCGGACGGGCTCCCCATCGCCCTTCAGGTGCACGCCCGGCGCGGGGCGGACGCCGAGTTGCTCACCGCAGGTCGCTGCCTCGAAGCAGCGCTGGACCGCGACTCGTCACTTGCCTCGCTGGAGGAAGGCTCCCCCCTCGACAGCGCCAAGTCAGGCCCCCCAATCTGAGCGCAGGCGGTCCCGGCTCTCACTCCGAGCGTCCCGAAGCTTTCGGGTATGTGTCCCGATTTCTTCCGGAACGATGCCCCTCTCACGAGGAAAAATCAACGTGCCAGTTCGGGGAGGAGGGGTTTTCACAGCCGTGAGAGACCAGTCACAGCTCCGAGACCTCAGATCAAGACAGACGCTTCGTCACCTCTCTCGAAACTTCTCCAATCCTTCTCTCTCACTTATGCCTTCGTACTCGCGTCCGATTTTCGTCGTCCTCTTCGCCGCGGCGCTGTGCGCCGCTTCCCTCCCGGCCCAGGCGCAACGCGCCCCTGGCGCCGCCGGGATCGGGGTTCAAGCGGGCGAGCCATCGGGGATCACCCTCAAAATCTACAACCCCGATCGTCCCTCCTACGATTTTCTGGCGGCCTGGAGCTTCGATGACTTCTTTTTCTTGAACGCACACGTCCTCTTCGAACGTCCCCTCTCCGCCGAGAACGTGGAGCAGCCGATTCAGTGGTACATCGGCCCGGGGGCCTACATTGGCATTTCCGATGAGGCAGAGTCGGAAGCGGGCCTGGGCGTCAGTGGCACCATCGGCCTCGACATTCTCCTGGCCGATCGCTTCGAACTCTTTGTGCAGGCCACCCCCCGCTTTGAACTGGTGCGCGAAACGGAGCCACACATCGGGGGCGGACTTGGGCTGCGGTACTACCTCTAATGTAAGGATGGAAGTGTGGACGTGTGGAAGTG
>CAZRPQ010000182.1:0-5427 GCA_964601725.1 uncultured Salinivenus sp.
CCGGCTTCTCAGCGATCCCGACTTTTTCCGAAAAGTCCGGGCCCGGCTTTCCGAGGGCGAGGGGGCCGCGAATGCGGGAGAAGTTCTGGGCGAATCCAGAATAGACGGGCTTCCTGAATCGGGAGGCCCCTTCAGTCTGTTTGAGAGATCGGTCGTTCCGAAATCAGAAAAATCCTGCACAGAAATCCGTTACCGAGGCGCTCTACGGGCACCTGCTCAACTACGCGCTCACGGGCCGGGAGGAGGACCGGATCGCCTTCGAGCAGGTGCACGACTACACCTTCGACCATTTTCCCGATCCGGAGCACGGGGGCTGGGTGGGCTATCTCGACCGGAAGGGGCACCGCACCCACGACTGTAAGGGGCCCCGTACAAGGGGTGCTTCCACGTGCCCCGTGGGCTGTGGCTATGCTGGCGACTCCTCTGCACAATGGAGTCGGAATCGTGATGCTCGTCCTGGGAGCAAACGTACAAATGGAGGGCTGGGAGCGACTCGTTTGAGCGTTGGAAGCGGTCCCAAATATTAAAGGTTCCTTGATATGCTCGGGCACAACAGCCATAATAAGTGTTGCTTTACGGCGGCGGTATTGTCTCCCACCCTGACCGCTCGTGGAACTGGTCGTTCTTCTTGGATCAGAGGCGGAACGACCGCCGCCCATCCTTTGCACGCGGCATTGGTTGCGTTATCGTTCACGAATCCCAGGGACTCATGATGTTACGTTGGCCTCGCTCCTTTTCTGCCCTTCCCGGTGTCATCGCGACTCTCGTGCTTGCTGCAATGCTTGCAGGGGCGTTCGTGCCGGGCCTGACTCCCGACGCGCGGGCTCAAGACGTGGAGGTGAGCGGCACCGTCGTCGCCGCGGACGATCAGGCCCCTCTGCCCGGCGTCAATGTGCGGGAAGAGGGCACTAACCGCGGCACCGCAACAAACACGGAGGGAGAGTTCACCCTCATGGTGAGCGGCGAGAATGCGACGCTCGCCTTCTCCTTCGTCGGCTTTCAAGACAAGAGCGTGGCCCTGAACGGACGCACTGAAATTACGGTGGCCCTGAACGAGCAGGTGCAAGACCTGGACGAGGTCGTCGTCACGGCCTTCGGGGTGGAGCAGCAGCGGCGGGGTCTCGGATACTCTGTAGAAAACGTGGAGGGGGCGGACATCGCCGAGAGCGGGGCGAACAACCTGGGAGATGCCCTTCAGGGACGTGTGTCGGGGGTCAGCATTGAGTCTCCGCCCACGGGGCCGGGCGGGTCGTCCCGCATTACGATCCGCGGGAACGCCAACTTGGCCGGGAACGACCCGCTGTACGTGGTGGACGGAGTTCCCATTCGCAACGTCCAGGAAGGAAACGCCAGCCGCTGGGGCGGGACGGACGGCGGAGACGCCCTCTCGAAGCTTAATCCCGAGGATATTGAAGACATCTCCGTGCTGAAGGGTGGGGCCGCTGCGGCCCTCTATGGCACGCGCGCACAGAACGGCGTGGTCGTCATTGAGACGAAGGGCGGAGATCTGGAGCAGCAAGAGTACTTCTCTGCGGAGTATAGCGGAAGCATCCGGGCCCAGACCATGAAGTCGACCTTCGACGAGTTCCAGTACGAGTACGGTCAGGGAACCGACGGCGAGCCGCCCCAGAACCAGACGCAGGCACTGAACCAGGCACTCAGCAGCTGGGGCGCCCGCATCGATGAAGTGGACGAAGCTGTGCAGTTCGACGGCGAGGTGCGCCCGTACGAGGCGCAGGACGGAAATCTCGAAGAGTTCTACGACACGGGCGTTCGCTCGGAGCATTCGATTGCCCTGTCGCGAGGATCGCAGTCGTATGATGTTCGGATGTCCCTCTCCCGCATGAACGACGGGCACATCATCCCGGCCACAGAACTCGATCGGACGACCCTCAACCTGCGTGGCGCCGGGGAGATTGGCAAGCTGTTTATGGACGGAAAGCTAAACTACAGCATCGAAAAGGCGGAATTCCGGCCCGAGCTGTCGGACAACCCGGCAAATCCGATGCTGTCCCTCTCGTTTATGCCGACGACGCTCGATGTGAGTACCCTGGATCCCCACAAAGATGAGAACGGGAACCATCGAGCCTGGAGCACGAGCCCATTCCGACCGAACCCGTACTGGGGCATGCGCGAGTTTGAACGGGACGACCAGCAGCGACGCGTGCAGGGCTTTGCCCTGGCCCGGTATAGCTTCACCGAGGACATCTCGCTGGAGGCCCGCATCGGGACCGACTGGTACACGCTCGACGACACGTTCTCAGAGCCGGGGGAAACGCCCTGGATCCAGGAAGGCCGAATCACCGAGTCGACGACGCGCCGCCGGGAGGACAACTTCAACGCCCGTTTTCAGATGGACCAGCCGCTCACGTCCGACATCGGGCTGGATCTGATGCTTGGGGGCAGTATGCGGTACGAGCAAAACGAGAACGTGTCCGCGAACGGAAGCGAGTTCGTGTTTCCGGGCCTCGTCAACTTCAACAACACGCAGGGTGAAAAGCGGGGGGGCGGTTTCGGGTTCAGTGAGAAGCAGGTGAACTCCGTGTTCGGAAAGGCGGCGTTCGATTACCAGGAATACCTCTACCTGGAGGTCACCGGACGCAACGACTGGTCCTCGACCCTGCCCGAGGACAATAATTCCTTCTTCTACCCCTCAGTGAGCTCTAGCTTCGTCTTTTCCGATGCCTTCGACCTGCCCGACGTGCTCTCGTCCGGGACCCTTCGCGCCTCCTTCGCCGAGGTGGGCGGAGACACGGACCCATACCAGCTCAGCCTCACGTATGGTCTTGTCGGCTCCCACCCGGCGCGGACGGACGGATCCATCGCCCGTGGAGCTATTCAGGGCGGACAAATTCCCCCGTTCGATCTGAAGCCCAAGCAGAAGGAGACCTGGGAGTTCGGCACAAACCTGCAGTTCTTCCAAAACCGGCTGGGGCTGGACGTGACGTGGTATCAGGAGAACTCATTCAATCAGATTCTGGGCGTTCCAGTCGCGAACACGTCGGGCTTTGGCAGCCGGCTCATCAATGCGGGCGACATCCAAAACCAGGGTGTGGAAATTCAACTGCGGGGGACCATCCTCCAGGACGCGGACTACAGTTGGAACGTCCGGGCGAACTTTACCCGCAACGACAACGAGGTGAAGGAGCTGACCGAGGGGGTACAAACGGAAGTCCTCGGCCGGAGTCGGTCGCGACACACCAACATTGAGGCACGCCCCGGTGAGCCGTATGGCCAGATCGTCGGCCCCTCGTACGAGCGCACCGACGATGGCGCGATTGTTCACAACGAAGACGGCCTGCCCGTTATCGGTGAGGCAAAGGCGCTCGGCAATCAGCAGGAGGACTGGTCCCTGGGACTCACCAATACGTTCCAGTGGCAGGGCCTCACCCTCCAGGCGCTCTTCGACGTCAGCTGGGGCGGCGACATCTACTCGTTCACCAACGCCCAGGCATATCAGTCAGGCAAGCACGAGGACACGCTCCCGGGGCGCGAGCAAGGATTCGTCGTCGGCGATGGGGTAATCGTCACTGAGCGCAATGACGACGGCGAAATCGTAAGCACGCGCCCGAACGACGTCGAGGTCGAACCGGAAGAATACTACGGCCACATTGGGGGCAACTTCGCGGAGCCCTTCATCTACGACGCCAGCTACATTCGGCTCCGCCAGCTGCGCCTGAGCTACAGCCTCCCGCAGTCGGCCATCGTGGCGCTGCCGGGCGTCAGTTCGGCCCGGCTCTCGCTCACGGGCCGGAACCTGTGGCTCCTCTACGACGAGGTGCCGAATGTCGACCCCAGCGCGACGTACACGACGGGGCGAGACCACGGGCTTGAGCACGCCAGTCTCCCCCAGACTCGCAACTTTGGGTTCGACGTACAAATTCGGTTCTAGCTCATTTTGCAGCCGAGTACTCCCGCTCTTTGCCGACAGTTATCACTGATCTTGGTAGACCGTCATGATGCGATCCACGCTTTCCACCCTTTCTGCTGCGCTGGTTCTTTCCGTCCTGCTGGTTGGCTGCGACAACCTGACGGACATCACGGACATGAATGAAAATCCGAATGCTGCGACCAGCATCGAGCCTGGGCTCCAGTTCGCGAACCTCCCCCTTGCCATCTCGGACGGCCGGTTCGAGGGGTGGCGGGCCAACCTCATCCACGCGGAGTGCATTACGCAGCACCTGGCCAGCACCACGACGGCCTGGTCGGGGTGCTACTACACCCGAAATGAAGCATACAATACCGCGTACTGGGGCAGGAAATGGGGGATCACCAAAAACATCGAGGATGTACTGCGCAGCACCAATCCGGAAGAAAATCCGGAGTTTACAAACGTCCACGCGATGACGCGCATCCTGCGTGTCTTCTTGATGCATCGCCTGACCGACCTCCACGGCAACATCCCGTACGAGCAGGGCGGTAAAGGACTGACAGAGGGAGTTGAAAACCCGGAGTACGACGCACAGCCGGACATCTATCCGGCGATGATTACGGACCTTCAGGAGGCCCGCGGCCAGCTCGATCCCAGCGTGAGCACCCTCGACCCGGCCCGCGACCTTCTCTTTGCGGGAGACGTTGCGAAGTGGGAGAAGTTTGCTAACTCACTGATTCTGCGCCTGGGCATGCGCATGTCGGAGGTGGCCCCCGGTCCGGCCCAGTCGGCCGTGGAAGACGCGCTGAGCAGCGGCGTCATGGAGAGCAACGACGACATGGCCTTCACCGAGCATGTGGAAACCGATGGCGACCGAAACGGCGTCGGACAGGTCTTTCAGGACTTTGGGATCGGGGGACACGCCTTCCGCGTCAGTAAAACCTTCATGGACATCCTGAAGGGACGAGAGGGGGTCAGCCCGGACGTGGACCCGCGAACGAACATTTTCGCCGCGCAGTACAATGACGGCGGCGATTTGGTCACCGAAGACCCCGAAGACCTGGAGGGATTCGAAAACGGCCTGCAGCCGGACGAATTTCCAGAAAACACCTTCCAGTTTGCCCAGCCCCACCGGGACTTTATGGTACGGTACGGATCGCCGGAACTATGGATGAGCTACGCCGAGGTGAAATTTCTTGAGGCGGAGGCCGCCCTCCGGGGCTGGGGCGCGTCCAATGCCCAGCAGCACTACGAGGAGGGCATCGAGGCCGCCATGAAGCACCTCACCATCTACGGCGCGCCGGAGATTTCGCAGAGCGAGATCGACGACTACCTCGACAGTCTGCCGGACCGCGACCCGATGCTTGAGGAAATCATCGAGCAGAAATGGATTGCTCTCTTCCTGAACGGATACGAGGCGTGGGCTGAATTTCGGCGCACTGGTTATCCGGATGAAGTGCGGACCAATCCGGTCAACGACCCGGCGAGCCGAACTCCGGAAGACGTATTCCCGGGCCGCCTGATTTACCCGACGAATCAGGATCAGGTCAATCCGA
>CAZRPQ010000183.1:0-5409 GCA_964601725.1 uncultured Salinivenus sp.
AAGTGCTCCGCGTTGCGCTCGACGGACAGGAGGTGTCTCAGGAGGAGGAACTGCTCCGCACCGAGCTGGGCCGCATCCGCGACGTGGCGACGGGGCCGGACGGCTACCTTTACCTCCTCACCGACGCCGAGGAGGGCAGCCTCTATCGCCTCGAACCGGTTGAGTAGGTGTGGAGGGTTGGAAGTGTGGACGTTCGGAAGGAGGAAAAGGACGGCGGTCGTTTCCTTACCTCCACACGTCCATCCGTTCTGTATAGACCGGGGACATCCCTTACAGGTGTTCCGGGACATGGTGAACATATTGCTTTGGCCCGTTGAACCTTCCAAAAAGGGGAGCGGAGTGGAGATGTATGCAGTGGAGATGTATGCATCGGAACGGACGTTGGAAGGGAACGGTCAGGAGGTCCTCGCCCCACGTCTCCGCAACGTCTCTGCCCCCCATCCCCACAGCACGAACAGGACGAGGGCGGCCGCGAGGACGCTTCGGCTCGTGTGATTGTGGATCCAGGTGTACAGCACGGAGATGAGCAGAATCATGACCCCGAACTGGAGCGGATCGGGCGCCCCGCCGGCCCGTGCGAAGTAGCCCGTCATGAAAAAGAGCGGTCCGTGCCACGCGAACCAGGCGAGCCCGAGGAGCAGGCTGGCCCCCAGCGCGCTGAACCGGAGCTGGAGCCGATCGAGCAGGTAACCCCGCCATCCGATCTCTTCCGGCACGGGCCCCAGCAGCAGGAGAAACCCGAGGTACGCCAGAAGCTCGCCGGGCTGCGACAGCAGAGCGGTCGCTTCCGATAGGCTGAACGGCGCGTCTGTTGCGCCGAAGAGGAGGGCAAGGCCGCCGGCGCTCAACTTCACGGCGGGCAGGAGCAGGAGGACGGCCAGCCACCACCCGCCCGGGATGCGACCGGGCTGGACGAGGCGGTGCCCGAGGTCGCGGAGCCCGTCGCGCCCCGCCACGTGCCACGTCATGACGGCGCCGCCGAGGGGGAGACCGAGGCCCCCGAGATGAGGAGAACCAGTCCCGCGGTCGAGGCCCAGACGTTCAGGCCGAGGGCAGTGATAAGCCCCCAGAACAACCAGGTCCAGCCGTGGGAGAAGACGAAGACCCCCCACAGGTCCCACGTCCCGGAAACGGAACGATGGGCCGTGGTCATGAGGAGGAACCCGGGAGGCCTACCCCCTCGCCCCCCGCGGTCCTTCGAGAAGCCGTTGACGAATCTCACGCCATGGCGGAACGCTTGCATACCCCAGCGATCCGCGGTCCCGACGGGGCTCCGAAGTAGACACGCAGAAATACCTTCATTCGAGAGTCATCCCGAAGGGGTTCGAGGACATATTCTGAGCGACCGACGACCGAAGGGAGGAGCGAGTCGAAGGGGCCCGCAGGGTCATCCTCTGGGAATCTCCCTAAACCTGGCAAGAACGCCTAATTCGGGGAGATGAGAGACGAAAAATGGCTTCCGCCAACGGTCAAAAAGATTCCTCGACTCCGCTTCGCTCCGCTCGGAATGACTCCTCATTAAGATTCTTTTGCGTGTCTACTGAGGCCTCGAAACTCACTCTGTTGTCGTGAACTGAGACCAGCCGGGGGCCGAAAAGGCCTATGGAGCCAGCGGCATTGGCACACTCCCTCCGGAGGGCTACGCCTGCGACCTGGGTGGTCTGCATGCACCTACACTGAAGTGCGTCTTTTTCTCACAACTCATGGGGGGAACGCCCCGCGCGGTGCGGCCACTGTTTGGCGTATCATAACGCGAGGGATTTTTGGACTCGCTCTGCATGGAAGCGCCAGCGGGCCCGTGCATCTCTCATCTGCAAAATGATTTCCCAAACGAACCTTGCGTCCTCTAAGCCATGACGCACCCGCTCCCCCCTTCTCCCTTCCGCCCGGATCCGATACCACGCCGGGATCTTCTGCGAACCGTCACGGGCGCCGCCGCCCTCATGGCCCTGGGGCCGATGCTCGCGTCGTGCGCCGCCCCCACACGAACCGCCGCCTCCGCCCGTCCCGCGGCGCTCATCGAGCAGATTGGGGCGCCGCGAGCGAAGATTCTTCAGTACGCGTCCCTCGCTCCCAGCGGCCACAACACGCAGCCCTGGAGGGTTGCAATCGAGGAACGGGACCGATGGACGCTCGCGCTCGACGAGGATCGACTGCTTCCGGACGTCGATCCGGAACGCAGAGAGGCGCTATTGTCGCTGGGACACTTCATCGAAAACCTTGTGATTGCGGCAGGGAGCATCGGCTTCACGGCTGAGGTGGAGGTGCTCGCCGAGGAACGCCAAGACCGCGAGGTGGCTCGTATCCACCTGGCATCTAACTCGCCCGTCGACTACCCGCTCCGCAGATTGTCTCTCCGTCGGACGCTTCGAAGTGGGTTCTCGCCAGAGGGCCTCAGCGGCTCCGACCTCGATGCCCTGCTCGCCCCTCTGGACGGCATGGGAACGTACTTTCCGCGAGGCAGCCGAGAGGCCAACTGGCTGCAGGAAGCGGAAGTGGAGGCCATGCGGAAACAAACGTGGCGGGACTCAGCGCAGCAGGAACTCTCCAACTGGGTTCACCTCGACCGTAGCCGGGCCGAGAGTCGTCAGGATGGGCTTACGCCCGAGACCATGGAAGTCTCGTGGTTTGGCCGCCAGTTCATGTACCTGTTCATGGACGAGGATTCGGTGATGACGGAGCGCTTCCGCGAGAAAGGGATCGAGAACGCTGCACAGCAGGCCGGCGAGGGCGCCGGACGGCTTGTCGTTACCAGCCCGGATCAACGCCCATCTTCGATTCTGGACACGGGCCGACGCGTCCAGCGAATGTGGCTCCAGTGCCGAGAACGAGGGATCGCTGTCCATCCCATGTCGCAGGTCCTCGAAGAAGAGCCGTGGCGCCAGCAGATCGCCAACGCCGTTGGACTGAACCAGGAGCCGCAGTACCTTCTTCGCGTGGGGTATGTGAGCGACTATCCGGAGCCGGTCAGCATGCGGCGTCCCGTGGATGACTTCACGACCCTTGCGTGAGCGGGGTCGAGAAAACAACGGGTCGAGAAAACAAACAGAACGTAAGCGACTGCACCTCTCATGAGATGAGGGGAACGGGCAGAAGTGCCGCCAACACGCCCCGATCTGCATCCCTGAGAAAGACGGAATCGCTCACAAAGGCGAACGCCACACCGAGAACGAACGGGGAAGCGATGGGCAGGTCCGCTTCATGGGGATTGGACCTCCTCCACGCTCCCCTGCATCACGTCGTTGCGGACCGGAAACTGTCCGTCGAACGTCAGGGGCCGCGGATCGGCATCCAGGATGGTGGAGGTGCCCACGGAGTCCTGCGCGCTGACGTGCAGGTGCGGCTCCCAGCTGTTGCCGCTATTCCCAATTCGACCAAGGCGCGTGCTCGTCGAGACAGAATCGCCCGGCTGTACCCGCACGCTTTTGCGTTGCAAGTGCGCCAGAAGCACGTACGCGTCGGGGGCACAGCGGAGCAGCACGTAGTTGCCGGCCTTGCGGGCGGTGTCCCGCGCCGGGGGCGTGAGATCCGGGAGCGTCTGCTCCGCCGCTTCTACGGTCCCATCGCACGGCGCGTGGACCGGGGTCCTGAAGATGGCATAACGGTCGAGTGCGGTCGGGTAGAGCCCAGTCGCGCGGTTGCCGGACGGGTAGAGTTCGACGACGTCAAGTCCCCAGAGCTGCCCGCGCCACTCGTGCAGTTCGGGCGCACCCACCTTCATGTGCGGGTTCAAGAGGGACTGGCTCCCCCCACTCGCCACGTAAAAGGCGCCGTCGCGCAGCGGGAAGGTCACATTTACGGGATCGTCGGGGATCTGATGGGCCTGAACGACGGCCCGGAGTCCTGCGCCGCCCAGGAGGAGGAGAAGGCCCGCGAGAACCGGTCCGGTCCATTGCCAGCCCTCTGGACGCGTCCAGAAGATGCGGCGTCGCATGCGCCAGCCGCCATAGACCGCCGTCGCGACAAAAAGCACCAGGAGCCCGTACCGGCCGTAGTACGAGAGCATGTACCAGGCGCCCATGTAGAACGTCGCCCCCACGTAGCTCCCCACCGCCGCGGCTTTCAGGCCCCAGAGGAGGCGGCACGAGCTCCGACGCGCGAGCCAATACAGCGCCAGCAGCGGCAGAACAATGAGGGAGAAGAATGTGGAAACGAGAAGCAGGGTCATGGCGAGTCGGGAGTGCGTCGGGTGTCCACGTCGTCACGGTCTGCGAGCCGGTAGTCAATCGATTCTATGTGTCCTCTCCAGTAGGCCACTTCGCCCTCCGGATGGATCCACGCGACTTTGCCTGCCGTCGGCACGCGCAGGCCATTCCGGCGCTCGTAGTTGCGCCAGGTGCCCTTCCAGGGCCGGCGTTCGGCGGCGCCGTCGCCTTCTAGAAAGGGGCGTGTTCCCGTCACGCGCCCGACCTCGTTCTGGTCGTTCACGTGGAACAGGAGCGAGGCCGTCGTCCCACAATGGTTGAGCGTGGCCCGGGCCGAGAGGTCATTGACGGGCGTCCACGTGACCCCCATGCCGGGAAGGAGGGCGGTCGGGTACAGGGGGGCCTCGGCCAGGTAGCGCATCAGTTCCCCTTCGTCCAGCGCCGGCCCTGGCGCCGGGTCTGCCACCGGCACGACGCCGCCGAGCCGCGCCCAGAGCGCGCCGTGCCCGTTGGCGTACGCGTCGAGCACCCGCACCGACAGCCCGGGCAGCATCTTGATGGACGCGTCCCACACAAACCCGGGTGGGCGGGTCGTGACGTGCTGGGTGGCCGCGAAGTCGTTCCACGGAGCCCCGCGGCCCCCCGATCGGAACGTCCCCGTCTGCTCCAGGCACACGGTCTGCACGTAGGGCTGCTCGTCCGGGAGGACGTGCGTCAGGTAGCGCCGGATCGGTGCCGGGAGATCGTCACAGTCGCTCGCTCGCTGGGTCCGCTTCGGGGAGGACTCCGTGGCAGCGAGCAGGTCGTTCACGACCGTCTCGTTTTTCCGGGCGAGCCGGCGCCGCTCGACGTAGCCCACCGCACCGAGCCCGACGGTCGTCAGTCCGAGTACAGCAAGAAGGAGGATCATCCACATGGGACGGCGCTCCGCGACCCTGAGCGGGCCGCTGGGCATTCAACTGTGGGCGAGGAGTCGGGCGTTCTCTCCCCAGCCCAGGATCGGCCGAGGGCTTTTCCCGTCGGCGAGGCGGCGGCGGAGGACGCACGTCCTCACCGGTTCAAAACCAACCTATGCACAGTTTCGCGGGCACGCCAACAGCCCGCGCCCGAATAAGATGTGGGGACATGGAGGCTCAGGATGTCGGGCGATCCTGTACCGCCCCGACTGCACGTTTCACCGTCCCGTAATTCACGACGGCTCGCTATCTTGCCCCCTGCCCGAAGTTTAATTGCAGGGCGACGAACGGAAAGACGTGCGACGTGG
>CAZRPQ010000184.1:0-5402 GCA_964601725.1 uncultured Salinivenus sp.
CCCATCCACTCGCGGAGACGTTTGCCGAGGCCCTGGGCGTGGACCTCGGCCCGGGAGGCCGCCTTCCGGTGACCCGTGCCCTGCACGTCCCCGACCACCCCTCCGTCTTTGCCGCCGGGGACCTGGCGGCGGCACGCGACCCGGACGGAAACCTCTACCCGCAGCTCGCGCCGGTCGCCATTCAACAGGGAAAACACGCCGCTCAGCAGATCCAGCACCAGCATCGCGGAGATGCCCTCCAGCCGTTCCAGTACCGCGACCTCGGAAAAATGGCGACGGTGGGGCGCAACGCGGGCATCGCAGAACTTGCGGGCGGCATTCAGCTCAAAGGGGTCCTCGCATGGCTGATTTGGGCGGCCGTGCACGTCACGAAGCTGCCGGGCCTCCGCAACCGTCTGATTGCCTTTATGAACTGGGTCTACAACTACCTCACCTACGACCGGAAGGCGCGCATGATTGTCGACACGATTCCCCTCAACCGGGAGGCCGGACCGGAGATTCGACGGCATTACCGGCGTCTCCAGGTCATGGAGACGACCGGCATATCCCACGAGTTTGCCGACGGCGAGGAATGAGCGCTGCTTCCGGGACGGAAGGCCCCAGCCGGAACGATCCGTACACCCTGCCTCACAGCCCTCTCCCCCCAGGGCGATCGTATGTTAAAACTCCGGTCGAGCAACAGAGGCTCAGCTGCCTCTGGTCGTGGGGGAGATGCCCGGAAAACACGAGCGAACGTGTCCCGATCCTTTCGGGGTGGGGGCGTGGGAGCTGCCTGTCCTCGAACGCTTTCGGGATGGGGGCACCGAATTTCTGCCCCAGCAGAACGGTGAGAACAGGCCGCCGTCGTCAAGATGCGGTCGCCCTGGCCCCTCCCCCTTGGCGAACGGGGATGAACCGTCTCCGGAACGAAACGTGCACAATACTGATCGGTGCCAAAACGTTTGAAAACTGTTCCCGACGGCGCTTCACCGTGACCGGTCTGTAGAAGGCGCCGTTCCCGTTCCCGTGTTCGCTCGTTCCACACCCCGATGGCGCCGCACAGCTCCCAGGTTCCGGACCAAGAGGAGGACCCTCCCGACGATCGGGCGGACCTTCCTACGCACGATCGCCCCGACGTTGCGGAGACGGTTCTCGACACGCTGCCCGGACTCGTCTTTGTCTTCGACGACGACAACGAGCTGTTCTGGTGGAACCAGCGACTCCAGGAGGTCATCGGGCACTCGGCGCAGGTCCTCCAGGGAACAGAGCCCTCCACGCTGTTCGGGGACGCCGACGTCCAGTCGGTGCGGCGGACACTGGACGCGGTGCGGGCGGGCACGACGCCCATGACGGTCGAGGCAACGCTCGTCGCGGACAGGGGCGGCATGGTGCCCTGCGAGCTTACCGTCCGGCGTCTTCCCGACGGAGGCAAGCACCCAGGCCGGGTTGTCGTCGTCGGGCGAGAGCCCTCCGCGTCCAGCACAGAGAATCGCAAGCTCCAGCGCGAACGGGACCGACTGGCGGCGCTGTACGCGGGCCTTCCGAGCCCGGTGGTGCACTACGAGGTTCAGGGCGGGGAAGCCATCGTCCAGGGCGTAAACACCGCATTCGAGGAGGTCTTCGGCGTGTCGGAGGGCCACATTTCGGGACGGCCCCTGGACGCCCACATTGCGCCGGGGGAGCGGGCTCGTCGGGCCGAATCTCTCACCCGGCAGGTGGTCGAAGAGGGAAGCGTGCAGGCCGAGGTCGTCCGCGACACGGAAGACGGCCCCCGCCACTTCCGCCTCAACTCGGTGCTGTTTTCCGGCGGCCCGGAGCCGGAGGGGTACGCCATCTACACCGACATCACCCGGCAGAAGGAGCGGGAGCAGACGCTCCGGGATGAACAGCAGGCCCTGCGGTCGATGTACCGCATTACCGCCGACCAGGAGGCTTCCTTCGGGGAGAAGATACGGCGGCTCATCGATCTCGGGCGCGAATACCTGTCGCTCCCGTATGGATTTTTGACCCGCATCTCGGAGGACACGCAGGAAATTATCCAGGCGTCGGGGGCCCATCCATTGCTCCAACCGGGAGAGTCCTGTCCGCTCTCGGTGTCATACTGCCGGAAGACGATCCAGGAGGAGAGCTTGCTCGCCGTTCGGGATGCCCCCAACGAGGGATGGACGGGGGACCCGGCCTACGAGATGTTCGGGCTCGGCGCCTATATCGGCTCGCAGATTCTCGTGGGGGAGAAGCTCTACGGCACGTTCTGCTTTGCTGCCACTGAGGCCCGAGACAAGGCGTTCAGCGAGCGGGAGCAGACCTTCGTGGAGCTGATGACCCGCTGGGCCAGCTACGAACTCGAGCAGCGTCGCGCCACCGAGCGCCTGGAACGCCAGAACGAACGGCTCGACAGCTTCGCGAGCCTCGTGACCCACGACCTCCGCAACCCTCTAAACGTGGCGAAGGGCCGTCTCGAGCTCGCCAAAGAGGAAGGGGAGGAGGAAAACACCCCGAGCCACCTGGCGGCCGTCGGCCGGGCCCTAGACCGGATGGACGCGATCATCGACGACGTGCTCACCCTTACCTGGGGCGACCAGGACCTCGGCGCCGAGGATCTGGAGCACTGCGATCTCGCCCGCCTGGTCAGAGAGTCCTGGGAGCACGTGGACGGGTCCGACGCCACCCTTCAGATCGAAAACGGCAGGGTCGTAATAAGTGCCGATCCGGGCCGGCTCCAGCGACTCCTGGAGAACCTGTTCCGGAACGCTGTGGAGCATGGGGGGGAGGGCGTGACGATTTGGGTCGGGCAGCTCGAGGACGGCTTCTTCCTCGAGGACGACGGACCGGGCATCCCCGAGGAGAAGCGAGAACAGGTGCTCGAGGCCGGGTACTCCTCGGAGGAAGAGGGCACAGGGCTGGGCCTCAGCATTGTGGAGACGGTTGCGGAGGCCCACGGGTGGACCCTGTCCGTGACCGAGGGACGGGCGGGCGGAGCGCGATTCGAAATCACGGACGTCGATGTCGGCGACTGAGGGGAGGAAATACTCTCCGGAGCGGACGTGCTGGAGGAACTCTTTCCGGGAAGAGACGGCTCGTCTGGAGAATTCCCCGTCGTCAGCACGTGGGGGCGCCCTTCGGGCTTCGCTTCGCTCGAGCCTCGGTGTCGCCCCGCGCGCAGGCGAAGGAGTGCTTTTGGAGCACTTCCGAAGCACATCTCAATGAGGAGCGAGGACACCCATAGAATTTGTGCCCCGTACACGCGACTGCCGTCGGGAAACGCGCCGCGTGAACGGGTTTTGGGGGCGTGGCTCCGACCTAGAAACCCACAGGGAACGGTCCAAGACCCGGTTGGCTGGGTTTTTGCGGATATACGGGAGGCCTCCGGCCGTGAGAGTTGCTGGCCGCGTAGCAGTCCTCTCTGTGGGTAATTTGCAAGATTTCGTGGTATTATGATCGTCTCGCGCTCCGTGTTCGCCGACCCGCACTTCCTGATCTATGTGCTGGTCTTCGGGGCGGCGGCCGTCGCGTGCCTGCTTGGGGCATACCGGGCCCGTCAGGTGTCGGACGCGGACACTCGCCGCGGACTGATGGCCCTTCTGCTTACCAGTGGCGTATGGGCGGCGTCCCACATGGGCTACCTCCTGGTCTCCGGGCCGATCCTGAAGCGCGGCTTTTACATGATCGGCCTCCTCGTAGGATTTGCCACCGTCTGGGCGTGGCTGTGGTTCTGCTCTGCCTACACCGGACGCTCCCTGCACCGGACCCGCTCTCTCTGGCGGCTCGCGGCCTTCACGTACGCCGTCGTGGCGCTTATAAAGCTCACCAACCCCCTGCACCAGCTCTACTACACGCTCGACTTTACGGCGACCCCGTTTCCGCACCTTACGGTGCGCCACTACCTCTTGTACTGGGTCATCATGGGATTGTCCTATGCGCTGTCCATGGTGGGCTACTTCATGTTGGTCGAGCTCTACGCCCAGATCAGCAACGACACAAAGCCCCTCATTGCCCTGACGGTGCTGACCGCACTGCCGGCCGTGTTCAACCTGATCGGGTACGCCGACCCGGTGTTTCTCGACATCACCCACGAGCCCCTCGGCGTAGCTCTGTTCGCGGTGGGCGTGCTCTTCGTCTACGTCACGGAGTTTCAGGCCGTGCAGCTGGCCGGGGAGCGCGATGGCCCGGCCATTGTCGTCAGCGAGGACGATCGGATTCGCGACTACAACGATGAGGCCACGACCCTCTTTCCGGCGCTGGCGGGGCGGGAAGCGGTGGGGCAGCCGGTGGACACAGTGCTGCCGGAGCTTGTGACGACCTTACACGGCGAACAGGCCCTCCTCGAACGGGACAATTCGTCTCGGACGCACTACTACCGAACGACCGAAAACCAGTTTGGAACCCGAAGCGCCCAACTGGGCCGGCTTATTCTCCTGGATGACGTTACCCAGCAGAAGGAATACGAAGAGCAACTGCGGGAGGCGAAGGAGGCGGCCGAGGAGGCCGACCGGCTCAAGACCGCCATGCTGGCCAACATGAGCCACGAACTGCGCACGCCCCTGACTGCCATTACCGGCTACGCGGAGATGCTCAGCGACAGTCTGGAGGGCCAGCCGGAACTGTTTGCCAAGAAGATTGAGCACGGGGGCAACCGCCTCTCGAATACCCTCAACTCCGTGCTTGACCTCTCCGAGCTGGAGGCGGGCACCCGCGAGCTGGAGCGCGCCCCGTTGGACCTTGCCGATGCGGTCCGGGACGTAACCGAGATGTACCGGTCGGACGCCAAGGACGCGTCGCTGTCACTGACGCTGAAGCGACCAGACGGGCCGGTCATGACCGACTCGAACGAGACCGCCGTGCACCGCATTGCGGACAACCTGATCGAGAACGCGATCAAGTTCACGCCCGAGGGCGGAGAGGTTACCGTCCGCGTGCAGGCGGAAACGGACGCCGCCGTCCTTGAGGTGGAGGATACCGGCATTGGGATCGACGAGGACGCCGTGCCGCAGGTCTTTGAGGCGTTCCGGCAGGAGTCGGAAGGCATGGACCGGAAGTTCGAGGGCACCGGACTGGGACTCTCGATTGTAAAGGAGCTGGTCGAGTCCCTCGACGGACGGATTGACCTCGATACGGAGAAGGAGGAAGGCACCCGCTTTGCCGTAGCACTTCCCCGGGCCGAAGCGGCCCACGTGACCGCACGCAGCTAACGAAGTGGGGGACTACGGCGACCGTCCAGCCCCCGATGCGACGCCTCTGCCGCGCCGTACCTGGGTAGACGGCGAGGTCTCTGCCCGCCGCAGCAGACAGGAGGGGCAAGCCGAGGCCCGATGGTCTGAATCAGTACAGTCCGGCCTCGAACAGCAGCAGGCCCGCCGTGATCGTAAAGAGACCCCCGAGCCCAATCTCCATGGCCCGGTCCGGCACACGCTCCGCGAGCATGG
>CAZRPQ010000185.1:0-5371 GCA_964601725.1 uncultured Salinivenus sp.
TCACGCATCACGACGCCGGCTCCTCGTTCATCTGGAGCCAATAGGTGCCGATACGCTGCACGGTCTCGGTGAACTCTGCAAAGTCGACGGGCTTCACCACGTAGCTATTCGCCCCGAGGGCGTAGCACTGCTCCACGTCGCTGCGCTCGTCCGAGGAGGAGAGCACGACGACGGGAATGTGCTGGGTTCGCTCGTCGGACTTGAGGGCGCGGAGTACCTCGTGCCCGCTCACCTTGGGCAACTTCAGATCTAGCAGGACGAGTCCCGGCGCATCCTCGACGCTGCGGTCGGCGTGCGCGTCCCGCCCGAAAATAAAGTCGAGCGCCTCGGCCCCGTTCTCGACCAGTTGCGTGCGCGTCCCGAGGTCGAGCTCGCGGAGCGCACGGAGCGTAAGCTCGGCGTCGGACGGCTGGTCTTCAACCAGAAGAAGATCAACGTGCTGGATCGCAGTCGTGCTAGTCATTCGTGACGTCCGTATCCGGAAGTGAGAAATAGACGGTGGTCCCTTCCCCCTTTTCACTCTCGGCCCACACCTGTCCCTCGTGGCGGCGGACGACGCGATCGACGATGGCCAGTCCCACCCCCGTTCCCTCAAAGTCGTCCTCGTCGTGCAGGCGTTCGAAGACGCCGAAGAGCTTGTCGGCGTAGTCCATGTCGAACCCTACGCCATTGTCGTGCACGGAGAAGACCGTCTCTCCGCCGTTCTCGGTGCCGCGCACCTCAATGCGTGGAGGGTCCTCGTTTTGGGTGAACTTAACGGCGTTGGACAGCAGGTTTTTCATGACCTGGCGGATCATCGAGGGATCCCCGGCGGTGTCGGGGAGCGGATGCGCCTCGAACTCAACGTCGTCGGCACGCCCGTTCGCCCGGCACAGGTCCTCGAAGGCGTCCTGGACGAGTGCGTTCATGTCCAGGGGCCGGGTGTCCATGTCGCAGCGGCCGAGGCGCGAGAGGGTGAGCAGATCGTCGATGAGCGCTTCCATCTTCTGGGTGCTCTCGCGGACAACCGTCAGAAGCCGCTTGCCCTCCTCGTCGAGCCGATGGGCGTGGTCTTCGCGCAGGAGCTGCGTGTAGCCGTCGATCGCGCGGAGGGGGGCGCGCAGGTCGTGCGACACCGAATAGGCAAACGACTCCAGCTCTTCGGTCCGCTCCTGCACCCGCTCTTCGAGCCGCCCGTTCAGGTCCTGGAGCTGCTCGGCCAGGGACCGTTCCCGCGTGACGAACCGGAGTAGCAGGACGGTGGCGGCGCTCGCGAGGAGGTTTGCGGTGGTCTCGGGGTACTCCCCAAATCCTGCCAATGCGCGTTCCACGCCGTACTCGGCGGCCACGAGGACCTCGTTTCCCTGATGAATGGCCATGAGCACGAGCACGCCCACGAAGAGGACCGGACGCCAATCCCGAAGCCGGTACGTCGCCACGAGCGTATACGCGGCACTTCCGAGAAGTGCCACTCCCGGAACGATAGTGAAAGCGATCAGGTCGAGCATCGGTACCGGCCGGCAAGAAACAGGCGTCTGAGGGGCGGACGGAGGCCCCTCGGCTACGCTCGATTCGCCGGCGTCATCGTGAGAATTGGAGTCGCGTGCAGAGTGAACGGTTCGGGATGGTGCCCGGCGCTACGGGTGCTCGGGGTCGGACGGCGGAAGTGCGAAGAAGAAGGACGCCCCCTCTCCCTCGGCCCCGTCGGCCCACACCCGTCCATCGTGGCGGCGGAGAATGCGGTCGACGATGGCGAGCCCTACCCCGGTGCCCTCGAAGTCATCTTCGTCGTGGGCCCGCTGAAAGACGCCGAAGAGTTCGTCTTCCTGCTCCGGGTCGAAGCCGACCCCGTTGTCGCGCACGACGTACACGCACTCGTCGTCGCGCGCCTCGCCCCGGAGTTCGATCCGGGGACAGTTTTCGGCCTGCGTGAACTTGACGGCATTGGACAGCAGGTTGGTTAGCACGTGACGGATCATGGACCGGTCGGCGGTGGCGTCAGGGAGGGGGCCAAGGTCCACCGTTACGGCCTCCATCGAGTGGGTGCGGCGCAGCTCATCGAGGGTTTCCTGGACGAGGGCCTCCATGTCGATGGGCACGCGGTTGATCTCGTGGCGGCCCAGGCGGGAGAGGGTCAGCAGGTCGTCGATCAGGTCGCCCATCGTCTGCGCGCTGTCGTACACCACGTTGAGCAGGCGTCGGCCCTCGTCGTCGAGCTGATCGGCGTGGTCCTCTTTCAGGATGCGCGCGTAGCCGTCAATGGCGCGGAGGGGCGTGCGCAGGTCGTGCGACACCGAATAGGTGAACGACTCCAGCTCCTCGGTCCGCTCCTGCACCCGCTCCTCCAGGCGCTCTCGCTGCTGTTGTACCGCCTTCAGGAGCTGGCTCTGTCGAATGGCGATGGCCATGTGGTCGGCCAACTCGCGCCCCACCCGCCAGTCCTCGTCGGTGAAGGCGTCGGGCTCGGTGCGGCCCACGTGCACCACCCCGATCACCTCGTCCTCGACGACCATCGGGACGCAGAGGATGGACCGGAGACCCATCTCGTGCATGCGCTCCTTCGCCTCTGGCACCGGCTCGTAGTCCGCCTCGGAGAGAACCTCGGTCGTGCCGGCCCGCAGGTCGTCGCTGAGGTAGACCTCGTCGAGCGGAAGGGTCGTGGGCGGGTCCAGCACGTTGTCTTCGGCCGCCAGCACGTGGGCCTTCCCGGCATCCCACTCCGTAACCGTCACGGTGGCGCTCTTGTACGGGAGGATGTCGCGGACGCGCCGAATGGCCTCCGCCGCGATCTCCTGCGGCGACTCGGCGGCCAAGATCGCCTGGTCGATGTCGCGGAGGGTTCGCAGTCGCTGGGTCCGACGGGACAGGCGTTCGTTGACCTGTTCGAGATCGGCGGTGCGCGCCTCCACCCGTTCCCGCAGCCGGGCCTGCCGGAGCGCGATGGCGAGGTGATCGGCTAGCTCCTGCCCTACGTGCCGGTCCTCTTCCGCGAAGGCATCGGGGCGCGGGCGCCCCACCTTCAGGATGCCCACCAATTCGCCCTCCACCATCATTGGCAGGCACAGCACCGACCGGATGCCTCGTTCCCGAATTTTCTGGGCGGCCCTTACGGAGACCTCGTCGAGGTCCGAGATAATTTCGGTCTCCCCCGCCCGCAGGGTGTCCGTGAGGTAAAAGGCGTCCAGGGGAATCTCCGTGCCGCTTGCGAGCACCTCTTCCTCCTGCCGCACCGCGAGCACCGTCGCCTGGTCCCGGTCCCACTCGATGATCGACACGCTCGCCCGTTTGCACGGCAGAATCTGCTCGGCCCGGCGGACGGCCGCGCTGGCAATCTCTTCGGGCGACTCGGCGGCCAGGATGGCCTGATCGATGTCGCGAAGGGCGTTCAGGCGTTGCGTTCGCTGCTTGAGGCGTTCATTGGTCTGTTCCAGCTCGGCGGTTCGCTCGTCCACGCGGGTCTCCAGCTCGTCGCGGGCCTCGCGCAGGGCGGTCTCCATGCGCCGCCGCTCGGTGACGTCGACCATCATGACGAGGCGCTCGGCCCCGTCGCTGCGGGCTTCGTCGACGGGACGCATCGTGAGGCTTACCCAGATCCGCGTCCCGTCGGTCAGGCACAGCTCCACCTCGTCGTCGCGCACCGGCTCCCCGTCCCGCAGCCGCTGCTCCAGCCGATCGGCGGCCTCGCGCCCCGCCGGGGTGTCCGCGCAGAAGTCGGGAATCGAGCGGCCGACGAGGGTCACTTCCGGGGCGTCGAAAAGCTCGGTGGCGCGCCGGTTGGCCATGCGGATCTCGCCCGCCGCCGTGGCGGACACGTACGCGACCGGCGCATTCTCGTAAAGCTCGCGGTACCGGGCCTCGCTCTCGCGCAGGGCCTCCGCCTGGGCGGCCTGCTCCTGATTCAGCTCGATCCGGTGCAGGGCCATCGACGCCTGGGCCGCCATCATCTGCAGGGAGGAGACCTGCAGGGAGGTGTGGCTGGTGTCGGGCGCGAGCCCCGCCACGGCGACCCCGAAGTTGCGCTCCAGCGTGCCCAGCCGCACCACGGCGAGGCGGTCGATGCCCTCAGCGGCAAGAGGCCCGTCGGCGGGCACCTCCACCTGGCGGTGCGCGGGATTTCCCGTGTCTGGACCCGTGTCGGGCCCGATGGGGCCGTCGTCCCCGCAGAGCGCGTCGACGACAGCATCGGGCAGGGGATGCGCGCCCACACTCCCGAACACGCGAGAGCCCTCGTCGTCTCCCTCAATCACCACCGCCTGCAGATCCGCCAGGCCCATCGAGCGAAGGGCACCCGTGAGGAGGCGGGCCACCTCCTCCGTGGAGTCGAGCATGGACAGGGCCGACCCAAACCCGAGGACCGAGGAGGGGTCCAGGTCCGATGTGCGGTGGGAAAGCTCCATGATGAGGTCGATTGCGCTCAGCCAATGAGGACTACTCCTCTGCGGTCAGTTCCGCCCGTACCGCCTCGGGGGACTCGTGGAACGGGTTGGGCACCACCACGTCGCCCATCACGCAGTACGGATGCGTGCGGAGGGCATCCATGATGACGTCACTCTCGAAGACCGTCAGGTCGAACTGGCACAGCGCCAGCATGCGCCAGTCGGCGGAGTGTTCATCGTAGAGGGCCTCCCAGCGCAGCATTTCGCAGACGGTGATGTCCTGTTCCAGCGCCCACTCTCCGTCGCCGCTCCACCGCACGAACGGCTCGTCGTCCGCCTGCGCCTCCGCGTCGATCCGGTCGGCGAGACGCTTCATGTCCTCTTCGGTCGCCTCGCCGGGGTGCAAGATGAGACGGTCTGCCGACCGGGCATCGTCGGTGTCCACGCCACGATCGGTCAGCCACTCGCACAGCTGCTCGCCGACGGCCGGCTGCGAGATGAACACACACCGGTCGCCCCGGCGCAGCCCTGTCTCGATGTACGGCCCGAGCACCGAAAAGCGCTGGGCGTCCCCCCGGAAGAAGTGAGCAATGTGATCGCCCACGGCGGCGTCGACCCCGCCGAATCCAAGTGGGATTTCGTCAGCTGTGTCGCGCTCCGAGGTCGTTCGTGCATTCTTTGGCGTGTCCATAAGCCCCCGTCTGTGGTCTGGATGTGAAGGTCGGTTCCAGTATGTAAAGACACGCCCAAGACCCGATAAGATCCATCCAGACCGTCGCATTTCTGCCGGGGAGGGTCCAAGAGAGTGGGAGAGGGGAATAGAGTGCCCCTGTGTTGCCCGTGTTCTTGATTCGTTACGGGCACCATTCAGCGTGGGAGAGGGAGCGTGGGCGAAAGGGAGTGTGGGGGAGCGGGAGAAAGGGTACGATTGGGCCTGGCGCACAGGGGGATGTCCTGAGAGCCGTCCCTTTCGTTCAACACGCAACGTTCGGTGGCATTTCAAGTCTGCGAGTTGG
>CAZRPQ010000186.1:0-5355 GCA_964601725.1 uncultured Salinivenus sp.
CCCAGCACGTCCTTGACGTCCGACGTCCGCCGCCGCGCCACCGTCACCTCCGTCCCGTCCTCCAGACGAAGAAGGCCCGTCCCTGCCGGTTCGGGCACGAACTCGTACACCGCATCCAGATTGACCATGGCGGAGCGGTGCGTGCGCACGAAGCGATCCGACGGGAGCCGCTCTTCGAGCTCCTTGAGGGCAAAGTCGGTCCGGTAGCGCCCCTCGGTCGTGTGGGCGAACACGAATCCGTCGTCGGCCTCAATCCAGCGCACCTCGTCGAGCGGCACCACGCGGAGACGACGACCGACGTGCACCGTAAGCCGCTTTAGGGCCTGATCCTGTCGAGCGTCCCGGAGGTCGTCGAGGTTCTCCTGGTCCTCGGCGCCCTCATTCGCCAGCGCGTCCTGCACGCGGTTGAGGGTCTTGTTGAGACGATCGAGCCGCACCGGCTTGGTCACGTAGTCGAGCGCGTGCACCTCGAAGGCCTGCAGGGCGTATTCGTCGTAGGCCGTCACGAACACGATGTGGGGCCGCTCGGAACTGTTGCTTGGCAGCAAGTCCACCACGTCGAAGCCGTCGAGCACCGGCATCTGTACGTCGAGGAAGACCACGTCCGGCTCGTGCTCGTGGATCAGAGACACCGCCTCCTTCCCCCCGCACGCCTCGGCCACAATCTCCACGTCCGCGTCGGCTTCCTTGAGCAGGTCCCGAAGCCGCTCGCGGGCCAAAGGTTCGTCGTCGACGAGCAAGGAGCGGAGGGGCATGGGAGGCGTGGGGTCGTGATGTGGAGAACGAGGACATTGACAGTGGTTGCGTGCATCGCGCCGGGAGTATTGCGTATTTCGTATTGCGTATTTCGTATTTCGTGGTGAAAGATACGCAATACGCACTACGCAACAGAACGAGTCTAGCCGGGGTCAGCCACGGCAACGGACGCTTCCATGGTTGCCTGCCCGTCCACGTCCCGCGGAATCCACAGCTCCACCCCCTGCGCCCGGAGGTGCATCTGCGCCGCGTCGTCGAAGAAGAGGCGCAGCCGCTCCCGGACGTTGGCCAGGCCCGAGCCCTCGTCGAGCACCGCGTCGAGATTGGTCGTCTCGAAGCCCGGGCCGGTATCCAAAACGCGAAGCACGAGCGTGCCGTCGGTCTGTTCGGCGCGCACCGTCACTGTGCAGTCGCCCTGCGTCTCGCCCACGCCGTGCTGGACCGCGTTCTCCACGAGCGGCTGCAGCGTCATGCTCGGAATGGACACGGACTGAAGACCCTCCGGCACCTCGAACTCAACGGCGAGGCGCCCCCGAAATCGCGCTTTTTCTACGGACAGGTACCGGCGGGCCGCATCGAGTTCCTTTCCCAGCGTGGCCGTATCGTCCTTCGAGGACCGGAGCGCGTACCGGAAGAGGTCGGACAGGTCCTCGACGACGGTTTCCGCCTCCTCGGGCCGGGTGCGGACGAGCGCCGCGATGGAGTTGAAGGCGTTGAACAGAAAGTGGGGGTTGATCTGGGCGCGAAGCGCCTCCAGCCGCGCCTCGTACCGGGCCGCTTCCGCCTCCCGCAATTGCTCGTAGAAGGTGCGCATGTACAGGAAGGCGCCCACAACAGCCGTGACCAAAAAGGCGATGGTGGCGGTGACGAGCAGGAGGCGCCAGTCCAGGCCGAATTGGTCCGGGTAGAGGGCCCAGCAGATGCCCGTCGCGAGCCCGTAGGACAGAACGGCCACGGCAGAGAGTCCGCCCACGTGGAGGGCCACCGCCCGCCGGGAGCGAAGGGGGACCCGGGCCCGAAGCCACCGGGCCGTGCCGGTGAGGCTCCCGAGCATGATGACAGTGTAAATGAAGGAGTACAGGATGTTCTTCAACAGGACCGGCCAGCGGTCCGGGATCTGGGTCATTCCCAAAAACACGTGGAAGAGGAAGGTCCCAACGAAGACGCTGATGCCCACGACGAGGAGCATCCACCGAAGGACGCTTCGCGCATCGGGAAGGTGCTCGGCAATCGTGGCAATGGTCATGGGAATGGGACCGTCGTGATCTGCGGGTGAGCGGATCGTCACTGCCGGTGTGAGCGCGGGCGTTTTTTCAGGGCGCAACGGGAGTCCATAACCGCTCTGGGCCCGGCAGTTTCGAGGGGCTCTCTCGACCGGGAACGGGGACCTCCAGGATTCCGGGACCCCACGAGGCCGGAGGCGGCGTGCAGTCGGCACAGCACCGCCCCCGGCCAGAGGCGTGAGGGCCTGCGGGTTTACCGGAACGTCGCCGTCACGTTGCCGGGCCCCACGCGGTACGCCGCGCCGGCCCGGAGCTTCAGGTTGAACTGGTAGAAGAGGTTTACGGACAGGCCGAGGCCCGCGCCCACCGACGTCCGGGCGTCCTGCCAGCCGCCATCGACCGGGCCGATGGTTTGCCCGAACCCGTAGGCCGAGAGCGCGCCGAGGTAGACCGGCAAGACGGTGAGCCCGTCGTCGATGTACCAGAGCGGCTGGACCACCTCCGCATCGAAGCGCAGGAAGGTGCCGTCGGGCCCGCCGGGGAGCGTGTCGTAGCCGCGGGGCGCAAACAGCTCCGCGTCGAACGAGGACCGGTTCTGCGTCAGGACGTTGGCCCCGAGCCGCAGGCCCGTGTTCGAGCCGCGGAGGAAGGGCAGGTAGAGACTCACGTTCGACCGGAGGGCCTTGTGCCTGCCATCCAGACCGGAGCGCATCTCCTCCGTCCAGGCGTCGTAGGAGCCCTCGGCGCCGATGACCAGTCCGGTGTTCGGGAGGATGTCGCGCCGGTTCTTCTGGACGCGATACCGGAGGCCGAACCGCGGCTCCAGCGTCAGCCGCGTGCTGAAGGGCGTGAGGCCGTCGAGCCCCCCGCCGTACTGCCGCGTCTGCCGGAGCTGCGTCTCCAAACCAAACTGCACCGACGACTGGTAGACGTTCGACTGCAGGGTGATGGGCAGGCGCAGGCCGAGGCCCACGCCGCGCTCCTCCAGGCCGGAGGCGGAACCGCCGGACGGAGTGACGGCCCGGTTGTAGGCCGAGAGCGACGGGCGGAGCAGAAACTGTGCGCTTTCGATGCGGGCCTCGCCCCAGATGCGCCCGTCTTCCCAGTACAGGGCGCTGCGGTAGCCCACGCGGCGCAGCGGGTCGGCCCCGCTCATCTCCAGCCCGATTGCGAGCGGCTCCGCATCGGGGCCGACGTACTGCCCCCATTCAGTCGGGCTGTCGCGCAAAGTCGGATACACTGCGTCCGGGCCGAGGTGGCGCCAGGCGGAGTAGGGCCGCGACTCGCTGTTCGAGACGGGGGCCTCTGGGGCAGCCGGGGGCTCCGGGGCCGTTCCCCCGAGGGTCCAGTCCGATTCGGGAACGACATCCGCGGAGTCTGGGCGGAAGGCGGTCTTGACCAGGTTGTACCGCTCGTCCTGGTAGCTGGCGAAGGCCAGGGTGGAGCGGTCCGGGGACAGGGCCGGCTCGCGGGCGGCGAAGGGCCTCTTCGCCAGGTGGAGCATCTTCTCAGTGCGTCGGTCGAAGGCGAAAATGCCCGGCGCCTGTGGGTAGTCGGCGGTGAAGAGAAGGTAGCGGCCCTCCGGGCCCCAGGTCAGGTCGTAGATCACGGCGTCGTCGATCCGGATCCAGGGGTCCATCTCTGGGGGGCCGCCTTCAGACCATTCGGCGCGGTAGATTTGCTGCTCGCCACTGACGGTTTTGAGCACGGCGATGGGGCCGCCCGCCTGCGGTGCTGGGGCGATCCGGCGGATCGTGGTGGCGGTCGACGTGAGGGCGCGGACCGAATCGCCGTCCACCATGCCCCACTGCGTGAACTGCCCGTCGTTCTTCGCCGCATGGACCTGGCCGCTTGGCCCTTCTACCGGGGCCCCCGCGCCGCCGTCCTCCGTGAGCGGCGTGGCCGCACCCGACGAGAGGTCCACCCGTTCAATCTCGGCGGACTGCTGGCTCGGGACCAGCGGGTCGGTGACGTAGCGGGCCGTCAGGAGCGCCGTCGTGTCGCGGCCCAGGGTGTATCGGCGGCTGTTGGGAAGCGTCTGGGGACGGATCAGCGTGCGCTCGCCCGTCTGTGCGTCAATCTTGTAGAGTCCCTGCCGTACGTCGTAGCCGTTCGCGTAGGCGACGAGGGTGCTGTCGGTGAGCCAGTACGGGCGCCGGTTGTAGAGGCCCTTGTCCGAAGACACCACCGTCACGTCCGTAAAGGGGCGCCGCCGGTCCAGCTCGGCGGAATACTCCTCTTGGAGTTGCGTCCGAATCTCATCGCCAAGCTGAGACGGGAACTGGCCGGCGCCTACGCCCAGCCAGGCGCCCAGGCCGAGGACCGGAAATCGGTTTTGCCCCCGTACCGCCTCGTGGAAGAACTCCGCGCTGGTCGTGTCGCCGCGCGTCGCGAGATGGTCGAAGACATGGGCGCCGCCGACGTAGTGCCGGTTGGCGGGACGCGTGTAGACGGCCACGTTCAGCATCTGGGACAGGCTCCACGGGTCGTCCGACAGCATGGCCGCCTTCACCTTCATCGTGAAGAGGGGCGAGTGGAGCCGCCCGGCGTTCTCTTCGAGTTGGCTCTCCAGGTAGACGGCCGCCCCCTCGCCGATACCAAACGGGTAGAGCCCATTGACTCCTCGGGCCCAGTCCGGCGCAAAAGGACGCACGAGGCCACCGAGCCCGACGCCCGCATTCACTTCGAGGTGGGCGGAGTGGACCAACTCATGGGGCGCCACGGACGCGGCCCAGGTCGAGTACCGCGATACGAAGGGGGTCTTCAGGCTCACTGTCGACATCTCCTGATAGAACGGGAAGGCCCGCACCCGTCCGGTTCCCGCGTCGCTGTAGGCCCTCACGACGACCGGGGTCTCAAAGCCCGAGGCCACCGGCCCAACCAGGGAATCGACCCGGGGCCAGGCCGATCGCAGGGCCTCTTTCATATACCGCGCTTCGCTGCGGGCACCCTCCTGATAGATCAGGTCGAACCGCTTGCCGTCCCACATCCGAAAGTCTGCGGTGGGAGGGCGGTAGATCACATTCTGATTGTAGCGGCTGCCGTCGACCTGAAGGCCCGGGCCGCGGTCAAGGCCTCCGGGGGCCTGCGCGCGTGTCGGCGGGGCAGCGATGCCGGCGAGGAGGAGGGGCAGCAGACTAAGGCCTGCGAGAATGGATCGAGACGAGGGGATTAATTGCATGGCTGGCAGTCGGTTGGGCAGACACTTTGCATTTCATTGCGGTGCACAACCTGTACCGGCGCGCGGTTAACTCCAACCCGTCTCGCTTAAGCGGGACGTCTCACGAATGAACGGGGGCAGTCGAAGAATGAACGGTATTTGGCGAATTCGCCCCCCATCATTGCAAGCCAAAGACGCGCTCGCTCATCCGTCAGA
>CAZRPQ010000187.1:0-5333 GCA_964601725.1 uncultured Salinivenus sp.
AAGTCGACGTTGGTGTGGGCCGCGGGCAGTTGCGTGAAGAGCGTTTCGCCCGACTCCACGGGCGGCCGGTCGGATCGGGACGGGGCGGAAGCGTCGGGGGTGCATCCGCTCCACACGAGCAGAGCCCCTGTTGCGGCCGCGAACACGAGGCACCGGAAGGACGGCACGGTCATACGTGATGCCAATTGCGATATTTCAGTGTGTAGTTCTGCTCCCATCCGTCCACGTAGGGACGACCCGCCGTACCTGCGTAGCGCTTCTCTTCAATGTGTCTGCGAAGCGCCGTTGAGCTCCAACGGCGCTTCCGAGGTCGCGCACGACTTGGAAGGACAAAGCTCGCGGTCGAAGCTGCCGCCTCTGACAGCGTCAGACGCAGGGTGAGGGATATCGCTAAACACATACCGACCCGCTGGTCGTCCCTCCATCGAGATGGAGGCAGAATCCACGTTTCGGCTCCCGTTTTTTGAGCGCGCCGACCGCTCCAACTCTGCACAACGATTCGGCGCAGACGGTAGTACGTCAAGGACTTTTGCACAACTCCGCAACGCGGGTCGGACCTGAACGAATGGAGCGTCGAGGGCCTCTCTTTGCTCCGGCTCGCGCTGCACCGCGAAGGCCCAGCCCCAGCGGGCGGGAAAAGCACGCCCCTGCTGCGGAGCGCTTCGGCCCCTTGTTCGCGACCATGCCGCTGCCCCTGCTCTCGATAGAATGGGACTCGTCTTCCCGCTTCGTTCCCACGTGGGGCGGCGGTACCGTCCGCTTGGGGCGTCAGTCTCGCCCCGAATCCGACTCAAGGGCTGTTTAGCCGACGTTTTTGAGACCCCGAGTGATACTGTCGCTCCGTTCGGAGCGTTGCGGCATCGAGGACGTCGCGCAGCAAATCCCTGGTCCTCGACCGGGGGGCAGTACGGGGCTCGCTTGGGGGCCTCACTGGCACGTCGCGCACTGCGGCTCTGTTTTGCACTCGTCAGCCAAACGAGTCCCGATCCGTGTGGTTAACTCAAGTTGCGACCTATGGTGCTGTTTTCGGTGAGACGGCGGACGGCGGACCGCAGACCGCGGAAGAAAGCACTTTTCGGCGGTCCGCCGCGCTGGGAGCATCGCGACCGAGTGCTCCCCGGGGGGACCGTGGTCCGCCGTCATTGGGGCAATACATCTGTATCCCGCAACTTGGGTGGTTCGCACCACAGCCCGGCGAGACGGCGTGGACGATGGATTCGTTCCGGTGCTACAGGGACCATTCCCCTCGGTAGTCGCGGCGCAGGTACTGCTCGGCCTCCGGAGCGTTGGGAATTTCCATGGAGCGCGGGTCGTACCGGACGGGCGTGCCGGCCTGCAGGGACACCACTCCCAGAAGTAGCGTCTCCGTCAGCGGTGCCGCGTAGTCGAACGAACATGTGGCCTCGGCCTGTCCCTTGCAGGCCTCCACCCAGTTCATCTGATGGCCCGTACCGACGCGGGGCAGCTGCTGCGGAGCATCGCCGTATTCGATCTCGAGGCCTTCGGGGTAGAGGCGAGGATTGCGGCCGTAGGTGTCGTGCATCAAAATGCCCTTGTCCCCTACCCAAATCGCTCCGCCCCAGGAGGGCGGCGGCCCCTCTTCGTCCTCGCCGAGCTCCCGCACCAGCGGCACATCGTCCGGGAGGACCTGCGGGCGGGGCGGCAGAAGGCCTCCGTCGTACCAGGTCAGCTCAACCGGGGGCTGTCCACCTCGACCGAACTTGTAGTGCACCGTCTCGGCGGTGGGCCAGGAGACACGTTCCTCGCCGTCCATGCCGAAGGCGTTCGACGAGCCCCACACCTCGGTCGGGTAGCCCAGGTCGAGGGCCCACATCGCGTGGTCGATGATGTGGGCCCCCATGTCTCCAAGGGCCCCTGTTCCGTAGTCGACCCATCCCCGCCAGTTGAACGGGTGGTACGCCTCGTGGTAGGGCACCTCCGCGGCCGGGCCCAGGAAGAGGTCCCAGTCCACCCCGTCGGGGACCGACATCGAGCCCTCCGGACGAGAGACGCCCTGGGGCCACCAGTTGGCCGGTCGGTCGGTCCAGGCGTGAATCTCCTGCACCGAGCCGATGGCCCCGTCCCACACCCACTCAATGGCCCGGCGCCCATCGGGATGGGTGTGGCCCTGATTGCCCATCTGCGTCACGACGTTCGTCTCGTCGGCCGTTTCCATCAGCACCCGTGCCTCCCGAACAGTCCGTGTGAGCGGCTTCTCGACATAAACGTGTAGGCCTCGCTCCATCGCGTCCTTCGCCATGACGGCGTGGAGGTGGTCCGGGGGCGAGATGACGACACCGTCGAGTTCATCTCCCAGGTCGTCAAACATGCGTCGGTAGTCGGCGTACCGCTCGGCCTCCTCGTACGCCTTGTGCAGCGCCTCGAAGCCACTCGCGACGTTTCCGTCTCCATCGCGCAGCGTCTGGTCGACGTGGTCGAAGTCGATGTCGCAGACGGCGACGATGTTCTCGTCGGTCATCGCATTCATGTTGCTGGCCCCCCGTCCCCCAACGCCAATGCCCGCAAGGTTGAGGGTGTCGCTCGGCGGTTGATGGCCGGCGCCGCCCAGAACGTGGCGGGGAACCACACTGAGGCCGGCGGTCGCCAGGGCCGATCCTTTCAAAAACGCGCGCCGATCCATCTCTTCAGAGTCCATGGGTAAGGGGTTTGTGATTACCAATACGTGAGGAAGTTTGTGTGGAAGCCCCGAATGCCATCGGCACCGAAAGCCCTTCCGAACGCTTTCGGGACAGCCGTCCAGGGCTGCTCTGGCAAATGGGGATCGAGTATAGGAGTGTGAGCGTGTGGGCGCTTTTTGTGTACCTCCAGACGCCAAACCCCAGACAGTGGTCGGGACTTGCGCGCCCAGACGCCCACACCGACAGCAGACGGGACGCGGGCTCTTACATTTCCTCCTCTTCGTCCTCGATCTCCTTGATTTTGATGTCGCGGAAGTGGGCCGTGGTCCCGTGGTCCTGAAGACCAATGAGGCCCTCGTGTGCGTCGCCGAACTCGGGGTGGGATTTAAACTTGCTGTCGCGGAGCATCCGGTACCACTCGGGCGTCCAGAGTTCGTATTCCACCACCTTTTCTCCATTCAGCCAGTGCTCAATGTGGGACCCGTCGGCCACGATTTTCACCTGCTGCCACTCCCCGTGTCCGGTGAACGTCTGGGGCTGAGCGGGAATCAGGTCGTAGAGCGATCCGGCCTTTCGGTTGCCATTCTCCCCCCTGTTCGCGTCGGGGTGGTTTGCATTGTCCAGCACCTGCATCTCGGGGGCCGACCAGTAGATCGGCTGTCCCTTTTGCTCAAGGCCGCGATAGAAGATGCCGCTGTTGCCCCCCTCCGCGATTTTCCATTCCAGCTTCAGGATGAAGTCGTCGTACGTTTCCGTCGCCACGATGTCTCCCCCCGTGCCGGCCTCACTTCCCTCGGCCCCCATAATGACGAGCGTCCCGTCGTCGACCTTCCAGCCCTTGTCCGGGAAGGTCTCCTTATTGTATCCGCGCCATCCGTCCGTCGTCTCTCCGTCGAAGAGAAGCTCCCACCCATTGTCTTTCTCCTGCTGGGTCAGGGTATTGGGGGACGCCGTGTCCTGCGCACAGGCGACGACTGGCAGCACGAAAAGAGTGAGGGCAACGATCGAAATGTATCGCATGGCGGGTCGGTACTAGTGGTTGGGAAAGAGGCACAGCGAAGGTGGTAGTGGCCCTGCCTGTCCTGGGGGATCGGCCGTTTGTGGGCTGCACGGGGGGCGATCCACGCACTCTCGGCCCCCTGCATGCCGGAGCGACTCGTGCGAGCGAGCGTGAGGGTTAACACGAAGACACGAAATCAGCGGACAGGTGTGACCGATGTGGACCTTCAAATTTGTCGCCTGAGCCCGAAGAATGCAACCCGGAATGACAATGAAGGGTGAAATATCACGTTTGCGCCGTCTCGGCACACGGCCAAACGGGCACGCTCCAGGGGGCCGGGCTCGTGCCCGAACATCCCAGGCGCGCGTCGGGGAGACTGGGGGAGCAGGAGACTGAGGGAACGGGGGACGTGGGGGCGCCGGTGTGGATTGTGCCGCGCCTCTTCCCGTGGCGGTCTCCTCAGTGGCGGTCCCACCTGCGCGATCCCGCCCTGAACAGTCCCCTCGGATGCTGGCGACCCCGTCCATCAACGCCCCGCGATCCCCCGCCGACGCAGATCTCCAGCACAACGCGGCGACGCCCGCCGCAAGCGCTCGCCCGTCGACCGTCCCCAAACACGTCCCAAACGCGACGGGGCGACCGGGCCGACGCGGGACCGCGGCGAGACGCCCCGACGCACCCGTCCCGACGCCGAATCGAGTAGCGGCGGGCGGCGTCGAGTGCCTCCGCCCGCAGCCCGACTCCGTGAGCGACCCGACCGAGACGCAGCACTGCTTTCCCTGGAACGCGGCCGTCGCGCAGGCCAACCCGTCCGTCTTCGACGACGAATCCATTCGGAGGGAGGAGGAGTTGCAACGGACGTCAGCGGTCCGAGGCCCCTTGAGTCCGCGATCGTGTCCGTGACGCCGCTCTGTGTGTTTCCCTGATTCCCTCTGGTCTGTGATGTTGTGGTCCCGACTTTGCTGGTTGCTGGTGCTCGCGTCCGTGTGTGCTCTCGCCGCCGCCGACCCGGCGGGGGCCCAGGATTCCCTTCGCCACGAGGGGGGACACGACTCGGGCGATCGTTACCAGCACCGCTTCGACAACCCCGAGCGCTACGCCGACGACTGGAACGACCCGGCGCGGGACGACTGGCAACAGCCCGCCGCGGTCCTGGAGGCGATGGGCGTCGCGGAGGGCATGACCGTCGCCGATCTGGGGACCGGGACCGGGTATTTTGTGCCGCATCTCGCCCGGGCGGTCGGGGCCGGGGGGCGGGTCCTGGCCGTCGACATCGAACCGGCGATGCTCCGCTACGTCCACACGATGACGAAGGAGAAGGGGCTCGGGACGGTCGACACGGTCCTCGCCCGGCCCACCGACACGCGGCTCGGCCCGTCGTCGGTCGACCGCATTCTGACGGTCAACACCTGGCACCACATCCCGAATCGGGAGGCCTACGCCGGGCACCTCGCCGGACGGCTGACGAACGGGGGCTCCGTTTGGGTGATCGACTTTGAGAAGGAGGCCCCGATGGGTCCGCCCGAGAAGCATCGCCTCACGCCCCAGGCCGTCGTCCGGGAGCTCCAGGCGGGCGGGCTCGAGGCGAGCGTTCGCGACCTGGGTCTGCCCCACCAGTACGTGGTGGTCGGCCGCCGCGACTAAGTAGATCAGCACAAATACGTTAATCGAAAGTCATTCTGAGCGACCGACGA
>CAZRPQ010000188.1:0-5321 GCA_964601725.1 uncultured Salinivenus sp.
GGTCGTCTGTCCCGAGGATCTGCACGGCCAGCAGCGCGGCGTTGTCGGCGGCGTTGATGGCCACCGAGCCGACGGGGACGCCGCCCGGCATCTGCACGATGGAGAGGAGGGAGTCCACCCCGCTCATCGTGCTCGTCTGGACGGGGACGCCGATGACGGGGAGGGGGGTGCTGGCGGCCAGCATGCCCGGCAGGTGAGCGGCGCCCCCGGCCCCGGCAATAATCACCTGCACGCCCCGCTCGTGGGCCGTTTCGGCGTACTGCGTCATCACCCCAGGTGTGCGGTGGGCGGAGAGGACGCGCATTTCGTACGCCACGTCGAACTCGTCGAGCACCTCGGCGGCGTCTTCCATGACGGGCAGGTCGGAATCGCTGCCCATGGCGATGCCGACGGGAGGAGCAGAGGAAGGCATGTGGAGGTTGGGGAATGAGTGTTCGAATGAAAAGAAAAGGCCGAATACTGGGAGTGGGGGGTTGCGTATTGCGTAGTGCGTATTGCGCAAGTGGTCCGGAGGAAAGAGATACGCAATACGAAATACGCAACACGAAAAATTGACCTTGTGCAGCGATCTAGCGGGGCACTTGTAAATACAGGATTGGGGCGGACGAAGGAGGGGGCCCGACGCTACAGCTCAATCGCACTCGCCGCCATTTCGGCGCGTTTCCGGACCTCGGGCCGGTCGCTCCCGAGGGCGGTGACGTGTCCCATCTTGCGGCCGGGCCGAACGTCGGGCTTGCCGTAGATGTGAGGGGACACGCCGTCGACGTTCAGCGCTCGGGGCAGGCCGGTCGTGCGCGGCGGGGTCCCCTCGCGACGGCCCAGCACGTTAACCATCACGGCCACGGGCTGGCGCAGCGCCGGGGAGCCGAGGGGCCAGTCCAGGATGGCCCGCACGTGGTTCTCAAACTGGGACGTCTCGCTCCCCTCAATGGAATAATGGCCGGTGTTGTGGGGCCGAGGGGCGAGCTCGTTCACGAGGAGGCGCCCGTCCGGCATTTCGAACAACTCAACGGCGATGAGGCCAACCCCTTCCACGGCCGTCACGGCCTCCTGAGCGATGGCGCGTGCGTCCTCGGCAATGGCGTCGTCAATGTCTGCCGGCACCTCCACGGCGTGACAGCGGTGGTCGCGCTGTTCGGTGTAGGCGACCGGGTAGACGACCTGCTCGCCGCCGGGACGGCGGGCCACCTGCACCGCCAGCTCGCGGGCAAAGTCCGCAAACGTTTCGACCAGCAGTCCGTCCTCGGCGGCAAGGTCGGTCCAGGCGTCCCGCAGTGCGTCCGCGGAGTCAACCGTGGCGTTGCCGTACCCGTCGTAGGCCCCCCGGCACTGCTTGAGCACGACGGGGTAGCCGAAGGCCTCCGCCGCGTCGACGGCAGCCTCCGGTGTGCGGCATCGGGCAAAGTTGGGGATCGGACAGCCCGCGTCGGCCAGGTGCTGTTTCTGTACGCCTTTGTCCTTGATGAGCGACAGGGTCGTCGTAGAGGGCCAGAGCGCGGTGTCGTCGGGCAACACGTCCGCGGCCGCACCGGCCGGGGCCCACTCGCTCTCCACGGTCACCACGTCGCAGTCGGAGACGAACGGGCGCAGGACCTCCGGGTCGGTCCAGTCCCCGACCTGGGCGCCGGCGTATGAACGCATGGGGCCGGCGTCTTTGGGGGACAAGAGCTTGGTCTCGATGCCCATGCGCACCGCTTCGGCGGCCATCATCTTGCCGAGTTGCCCGCCGCCGAGAATGCCGATGGTGGGGAAGGGGGACTGCATGCGAAGTAGAGGGGCCGGGTGGGGAGTGTCAGGGCGCAAAGGTCACGTGAGGGCTGCATATGGCATATTTCGTATTGCGCATTTCGCATTGCGATTTTGTGGTGGACCCAGGGCCAAACTACACAACACGGAATACACACTACTGCGCATCGTTGGGGGTCGCCTCCGCGGGCTCCTCCTCCCCGTGGAGTAACTCGTCGAGCTCCTCTTCATCCTCTACGAGCACCTCCCGGGCCTTCGTGCCGTTGAAGGGCCCCACGATGCCCGCCTCTTCGAGCTGGTCCACGATGCGGGCGGCCCGCGTGTACCCCACGGCGAGCTTGCGCTGGAGAAGCGACACGGAGCCCTGCTGGCGGCGCACGATGACCTGGGCGGCCTCCTCGAACTTGTCGTCGGTATCCTCCACGCCGAGGGTGACGTCCGGGCCGTGGCCGGCGTCCTGGAGGGAGGGAAGCGTGTAGGGGGTCACGCCGGGCTGGTCGGCCACGTGCTCCACGACCGCCTCCACCTCCTCGACGCGGACGAAGGGCCCCTGGAGACGCTTCAGGTCACTGCCGCTCAGGAACAGCATGTCGCCGTTTCCGACGAGCCCCTCGGCCCCGCCCTGGTCCAGGATCGTGCGCGAGTCGACACGCGACGCCACCTCGAAGGCAATGCGGGAGGAAAAGTTGGCCTTGATGAGGCCCGTGATGACGTCGACCGACGGCCGCTGTGTGGCCAACACGAGGTGGATGCCGACGGCACGGGCCATCTGCGCGAGCCGGGAAATAGGCCCTTCCACGTCGTCGCCCGCCGCCATCATGAGGTCGGCCAGCTCGTCGACCACCACGACGAGGTACGGCATATGGCGGTGGCCCTCGGCCGGGTCGAGTTCACCGGCCTGAAACTTCTCGTTGTAGCCCGTGATGTTTCGCACGTTGGCGTCCGAGAGAAGATCGTAGCGGGTCTCCATCTCCCGCTCCACGCTCTTGAGGACGCCGGAGGCCTCGTCCACGTCCGTAATGACGGTCTGGTCGATGTCCTCCGGCACCGCCACGAACTGCGTTTCGAGCGGCGTGTACTGCTGGAGTTCAATCTTCTTCGGGTCGATGATGACGAACCGGAGGTTCGCCGGGTGGCAGGCGTAGATGAGGCCCGTAATGAACGCGTTGAGGCCCACGGACTTGCCGGATCCGGTGGCGCCGGCAATGAGAAGGTGCGGCATCGTCGTGAGGTCGTCGAGATACACCTCCCCCTCAATGGTTTTGCCCAGCGGGATTGGGAGCTCCAGGTCGGTGTCCTGGAACTTGGTGGTCCCAATCACGTCGCGCAGGCGAACCAGCTCTCGGTTTCGGTTCGGAATTTCGACCCCGACGGCGGACTTGCCCGGAATGGGGGCAATCATCCGGATGCCGGGCGCGGCCATCGCCATCGCCAGGTCGTCTTCGAGCGACTTGATGCGGCTGACCTTGACGCCGGGCGCGGGCGTCAGTTCGTAACGAGTCACCGTCGGGCCTACGACGGCGTTGATTTCTTCGATCTCGATGTTGTACATGTCGAGCTTGTCGAGGAGGACCCGTTTGTTCTCCTCCAACTCCTCGCGGTCAATCGTGGGGTCCTCGGAGGTCGCCTCGTCGAGGCGATCCAGGGAGGGGGGCTCGTACTGGATGTCCTCGGGAGAATCGGGCGACCGGTCAATCTCATCGGTCGTCTCCTCTTCGACCTGCTCCTGCACGGTCATCGACACGTCGTCCGCAAGTTGCTCGCGGGGCGCATCCTCGTCGGTCGTTTCGACGGTCGAGCGGTCGTCGCTCGAGGGGGACGGGGGGGGCTCTGAGGAGGGAGCGGACGCCTCCCGCTCCTCATCGGGCGGGGACGAGGCGGTCTTCGGGCCCGCAGGGGCTTCGGGGGAGGTGGGATCCGGCTCGGGGTCCGGTTTGGGGGCCGAATCGTCTTCCTCCGGCCGGGAAGGGCGGTCTGGGTCCTCGTCGGCGGGGGGAGAGGTGAGGTCGGCCCCGGGGCGGAACAGGTCATTTCGGCGAACGGGGCGGTCCTCCGTGTCGGGCTCTGGGGACTGGACCGTCTGGGCCGATGCGGACGGCATTGGAGGACTCTCGTCCGGACTGTCCTGCGAGGAGGGGGCAGTCGAGGAAGAAGCGTCGGAGCGAGCGGCCTCTGAGGGAGACTGCTCAGGCTCAGGCGGAGGGGCGTCCTCGTCCGGTCTCGACTGGGCTTGCGCCTGGGCCCACTGGGCTTTCACGTACGCCCCCACCGACGCGAGGCCCGCCACAATCGCGTGCGCCGCCTCGATGACTCGATCCACCGTCCGCTGGATGTCGTGGTCCACCACGAGCAAGAGCATCACCGCGATGGACAGGAGCAGGAGAATGAACGACCCGACCGCTCCAAAGATGTCCTGCATCCAGCCCGCCGTGCCGACGCCCACCGTTCCGGCCCAGGCCGTGAGCGAGGCCTCAAGGGTGTAATTGAACCAGCCCATGAGGCAGGAGAGCACGAAGGCCGAGAGGACCGTAAGAACGGACGGATAGACGAGTCGCTGGAGGGGGGAGTAGCGGAAGATGGCGTAGCCCCACACCATGAGGAGGCCGCTCAAGAGAAGGACGCCGTAGCCGAGGAAGCCCGGAATCAAGGCCTGGGCAAGCTGGGCGCCAATGAGTCCAAGGACGTTCTGAACCTCGGTCGGGGCGTCCTGCGGGTTGAGCAGGACCTCGCTCAGGTGGGCCGAGCGGAGGACGGAGGCGTCTTCGGGGTCGTAGGAGAGGAACGCGAGGGAAAGAAGGAGGGCCAGCACCATGAGGACCAGGCCGAAGATCTCCACCTTCCGCCGCGGCGAGATGAAGTACGCGGTTCCATCCCCGTCAGTCTTCGTGTCGGAGCCCGAGCCAGCCATACGACCAAAGAAGCAGGGAGCAAGAACAGGTGCGAAGGGAGGACAGAGAAAAACGCCTTCTTACATGTGTGTTCACTGTCCAAACAGAGCCCTCACGTCCGTAAGGTGAACTGAACGGAGCGGAAATGCAACGGTTTTGTTCGGGCTTTCCCTGAGGGGACCCGCATCTCAGTCCGAAATTGCGTCCTCGTACAGGAGGAGTCGATTCTCGGTGTAGTAGGGGAGCACCGGGATTGCATCGACCCGGAAGCAGTAATCTAAGTCTTCCTCGTAGTCTTGGCTGGCGAGTCGCTCAGCGTGGTTGGCCCCCCGGAGGGCATTTTCGAGATCCTCGCGGTCCGTGTGGTACAGCGTGTACGCCGTGTGTGCCGAGTCGGTGACGGGATAGGGCTCGTCTCCGTCCCAGAGGCGATCGAGAAGGAGTCCGGCACAGAGCGTGTCTTCCAGGGAGAGGCGGTTCTGGCGGCCCGCACAGATGATGGTGACGGTGTCGGCCTGTTGCTGGATGAAGTCGACGATCCGTCCCGCATTCAAGAAGCAGGCGGCCACCAGGTCATCAGCCTCCTCGGCCCGCTTGAGAGCCCGCGTGCCGTTGGTCGTGTTCAGGATCACGTCGCGTCCCTCTACGGCCTCCCGGGTGTATTCCTGCGGCGAATTGCCAAGGTGG
>CAZRPQ010000189.1:0-5320 GCA_964601725.1 uncultured Salinivenus sp.
ACCCAAAACGGGATTACTCCACCAGCGCCGGCACCAGCATGACGGCGTTCTGCATCATGCGGCTCGGGCCCCGCCAGAACATGCGGTACTGGGTGTTGTCGACGAGAAAGACGACGCGCCCGTCCCCCATCTCGACGGTTCCGGCGAAGGTGTGGCCCGCCAGCTTCTTGAGGTTCTTCGGGGAGGCGTAACCGCTCACGAGCAGGTCGTCCGCGTCTTTCGCGTAGTGACCGGCGGTCTGGAGGTCCGGGCTCGGTTTGAGGGCCGCACTGCCGTACTTGAGGGCATACACGTCGTCCCCGATGCCGTACGTCAGCGGATGGGTGTCGTCGAGGCGTCCGTTGAGGGCCGCGCCGGGGATGTAGTCGAGGCCCGCCGAGTCGTCCCGCGCCGCGTACGAGGTGTAGGGCCCGATCGGACTGTCGGCGGTGTCCTGCACCGCCTGGACGTCTGTGAGGCCGGAGGCGTCCGCGGTCAGGAAGCGGGCGCTCTCCTCCGTCGCCACGAGCGTGCCGCCGCCACGGACCCAGCCGCGGAGGGCCTCGATCTGCGTCGAGTCGAAGACGCTGCGCAGCCCATCCCCGCCGGGCAGGATGAGCACCCCGTACTCGTTGAGGGACACGTCGCCCCCGGGGGCGTAGGCCCCACCGCCCCCGCCCGCCTGCTCCAGGTCGGAGGCCCGAATGCGGGTGACGGGCAGCGTCGTCTCCTGATCGAACAGATACCAGATCTGTCCGCTCGTGTAGGTGGAGACGGGCTCCCCCACCAGCACTCCCACCTCCGGGGGCTTCAGCGGGGGGTTGTCCTCGGACCCAAGGTCGGGAGGGTCCTGCATGCGGCCCGTGTCGAGCCCGACAATCTCCACGCCTGCCTCCGACGCGATCCGCTTCATGTCGGTTGCCGCGTCGGCGTGATCGGGGTTGCGGCCGAGAAAGACGATGAGCGACCCGGCGCCGAAGGACCGGTCGCCGGTCGCGAAGGCCTCGTGGGCCGCCCGCACGCGGTAGCCGGCCTGCCAGAGTTTTGCGAGGGCCGTCGGGGCGTGGCGCTGGTTCCAGTCAATGACGTAGGCGTACTGCGCGTCGAGATTCGTTACGCCCGACGGAGGGGTCGGGGTCTTCTCTACTGGCTCCGTCGCCCCGTCCAGGGCCTGGCGCGTGCTGTAGGCCTCCAGGTTGTACGCCAGCGGCGCCGACCAGGTAGACATGTCGTACATCACCGAGTCTTGGAAGGGCACCTGGCGCTTCAGGAGCGTGTTCACGAAGAGGTGGCGCGGCTGGTCGGTGGGCACCACGTAGGCCCCCGCTTCGATGCGTCGACGGGTCCGCTCGCCCGTCCGGTAGTGGAGGGCCGCGTCGATCTGGGCGGGTTCGGTCGTCCGCTCCACCTCAAGGCCGTGGCGGCGGAGCATCCCGATCACGTCGTAGAGGTACCCGGTGCCCTGGTCGTCGGGAAAAACATAGGCGGCCGTCTCAATCGTGTTGGTCTCCTGAGCGTGTGCCCGGAGGTCGTACTCCAGCAACTCGCGCCGATTCTTGACGGCGGCCTGGAGGGTGGCCAGGCTCGTCGTGTAGTGGTCGTGCACGCGCTGCCGGAAGGTGAGGGTGTACCCGTCCTCGTTCTCGACGGCCCGCGCGGCCCCGATGCCCGCCTGCTCGGTGAGCATGCCGATCCCGCCCAGGATGCTCGGGTACGACGACCCGTAGCTCGGGTAGAAGAAGTCGAACGCCTCGCGGGTGAAATAGGCAACCTGGTTCTGGTTGAACGCCTCGATGTTGGCGCGGCCGAAGGTGTCGGCCCAGGCCACGTAGCGGTCCGGCAGAATGGGGTTGCGCGGCGTGGTGCCGGGCATGGTGAAGTAATGGTCGTTGTACCCCTGCTCGTGGTAGTCGGCGTGCACCTGGGGCATGAACTCCTGGTAGACGGACGTGAGGCCCCTCATCTCGGGGTGCACGCCCCAGACCCAGTCGCGGTTGAGGTCGAACCAGTAGTGATTGGTCCGCCCCTCCGGCCACGGTTGATCGTGGACAATGTCGTTCGGATCGGTGGCCACCTGTGCGCGCTGCCTCGACCGGGCCCAGTAGACGTAGCGATCGCGCCCGTCGGGATTCACGGTGGGGTACATGATGACCACGGCGTCCCGGAGCAGCGCCCGCGTGCTGTCGTCCTGCGCCGCGGCGAGGCGGTAGCTCCCCCGCAGGGCCGCCTCGGTGGAGGCCGGCTCGTCGCCGTGGATATTGTAGCTGTAGGAGACGAACACCGGCTGGTCCTGAAGCAGTTGGGTCCGCTCTGCGTCCGAGAGCGTCGCGGGCGCCGACAGGCGGCGGCTGTTGCGCTTGAGCTCGGCGAGACGGTTCTGATTCTGGGGACTGGTCACGACGAGGTAGGGCAGCGTGCGCCCTTCGTAGGTCTTGCCGTAGGTGCCCATGTTCACGCGGCTCGAGGCGTCCGCCAGCGAACGCAGGTAGTCCAGCGCGTCGGCGTGGAGGGTGAACTGCGTCCCGATTTTGTAGCCGAGCGCCTCCTCGGGCGACGGGACGCTGCTGTCGTAGGTCAGGTCCGGGTCGAACGCGAAGCGCTCCGGCGTCAGATCGGCCGGCTGGGCGTTTGCGGGGGCGACCATGGCCAACCCGACCACAAGAATCACGAAAAGGCGGGACAAAAGCGGCATAAGGAGAGGCGTGACTCTAAATTCAGGGAGAAACACCTGCACAAGGTCGCAACGAGCGCCGTCCCTCGCAAGTCCCCGTTTCGCGCGGCGATCGCATGTGAAATACCTCCTTTGGGGGATGAAGACTCGTCCGCCTCTGATCGACAGAATAGCCAGAAACGCCCCCCATCGGACCCGTAGCCCCCGGATCCGTTCCGGGAAGCGCGCCCCTCGACGGTCGAAACCTTTCTCGGACTGGCTCTTTCCGAGAGATGTCCTTTGAAGCAAAAACGTCTCCGAACCGATGAGCGAGACCAACTCGAGCCGCATCTGGCGCGTCTTCTACACCCGCGCCCGCGCCGAGAAGAAGTGTGAGGATCGCCTCCAGGACCGCCGGATCGATGTCCTTGTGCCGAAGAAAACGGAGATTCGGCAGTGGTCCGACCGCAAGAAAGAGGTGACGGTCCCGCTCTTCCGGAACTACCTCTTCGCCCGGGTCGACGAGAAGGACCGGCTACGTGTCCTTCGCACGAAGGGCATCGTGCGGTGTGTGCACTTCGACGGCAACCCAGCCCGGCTCCGCGCGGACACGGTCGAGCAGCTCCAGCGTGCCCAGGAGGCCCCCGATCGCCTCTCCGTGGCCGACCTGCGGCCCCCGGTGGGGGAAACGGTTACTGTCACGGAGGGTCCGCTGCAGGGCCTTACCGGCGAGGTGCAGGAGCACCGGGGTCAGATGCATATTTTGGTCCGCGTGAAGGCAATCCGCCAGGCAATGAAGGTGGAGGTGCCGGCCGACTGGGTGGAGCCCGAACCGGCCGCCTCCTGAGGCCGGGCGCGTCCCGTCTGGCTGACCCAGAAGACCGCCGTGTCGAACAGGCCTTTCGGTCCGGCATCGCCCTCCTGCACGCAAAGCCCCGCTGGGGGGCCTGCACCGGCCGCTCTCGGGGATCTGCCCGGGGAGTGGCGAAGGAGGTTACGTCAAGCATGCGTGTCCTGTCGAGGAGACGCCTCCCGAACGCTGTCGCATGCGCAGTCGGAATGCGACGGCCGTGTCCGTCCCACAGGCCCCTCGCGGGCGCGCTCCTGCCCGGGAGACGACTACCGACCGCTCTCGAGCCGGAACGAGACCGGGAGGGACATCTTGACCTTCACGGGCTCGCCGCGCTGCTTGCCCGGCCTAAACGTCTGCTTCTTCACGGCTTGGATGGCGGCCTCGTTGAGGAGCCTGTGCACACCGCGCGTCACGTTCGGATCCTGCACGTTCCCGTTCTTGTCCACGATAAACTGGACGATCACGCGGCCCTCGATGCCGGCTTTCTTGGCCAGTTGGGGATACTCGACGGCCTTTTGCAACGCGGCCATGCCCCCGATGAGCTCCGGTTGCTCCTCGACGACCACGAAGATCTCGTCGTCCTCGTCGGGACGGTCTTCACCGTTGTCCTCATCCCCGGGCGGGGGCGGTGCCGGACCGGTGTCCAGGGCCTGATCCATGTCGAGTGAGGCGTCAAAGTTGACGTCCCGCTGCTCGACGACCTGATTGTTCGGCACCTCCATCGGCACAGGCGGCCTTGGGGGCGGCGGGGGCTCGGCCTCCTGCTTGGTCTGCTGGACCTGCCGCATGTCGACGGTCTCTTGCTCCTCCATCTGTACCCGGAAGTCCTGGCTCGTCGAGAGGTCGACCTGGAAAGCCACGACCAGTAGCGCGAGCGACAGCAAGAGGCCAATCTCGAGGTTCAAGAAATACTGGTCCTGGAGACGTGTGCCTTTCTTTTTGAATCTACCCATGGCTTCACGAGACGGTTTGTCGCAAACACAGAACCAACATTGGATCCCAAAATGATCTGTTCAGAGATCATGTGTCCAGTGAAATCCTGGGTAGATTGTACGTTGGATCTGCCGTCCAGATCGGGTCTCATGTGGGGGACGGTCCCCGCCTCGATGTGGGGATTGGGTTGATTCCGCTGCCGGTCCTCGACCCACGTGGCCCCTGCCCGAGGCCGGGCTCGGGTGGGGCTGCAGCGGGGACTGTCATGGGGGCTCGGGACGGGGCGGATCGGACGCCTGACGTCGGCACGGAACTGCGCAGATGGGACAGAGGGAGAACCGAGCGGGTGTTTCCGGTCACGCATCCGCCTCCATCTGCGCCTTCGTCGTGTGGGTGGGCGTGGCCGTCAGCGGGTCTTCCGGCCAGTAGTGCTTCGGGTAGCGGCCGCGCATGTCCTTGCGGACGTCGTAGTAGGTGTCCTGCCAGAAGTGGGCGAGGTCCTGCGTGATCTGAACGGGGCGCTGGGCGGGCGAGAGGAGGTGCAGCGTAAGCGGCACGCGGCCGTTGGCGATGCGCGGCGTCTCGGTCTGGCCGAACATCTCCTGCAGGCGGACGGCGAGGACGGGCGTCTCGGGGTCGGAGTAGTCGATGGACCGGTCGAACCCGCTCGGGACCGTGACGTCGGTCGGCGCCCACGCGTCCAGGCGGTCGCGCTGGTCGTAGGTGAGGAGGTCACGCAGGATCTGTGGCAGGTTGAGCTGCTGCAGGTCGTCGGCCCGCTTGAGGCCGTAGAGGTGAGGCAGGAGCCAGTCCTCCAGCGTGTTCAGGAGCGCCTCATCGCGCACGTTGGGCCAGTCGTCCCCGAGATGGTGCCGCAGAAACTGGATGCGGTGCTGGAGCTGGCG
>CAZRPQ010000190.1:0-5319 GCA_964601725.1 uncultured Salinivenus sp.
CTGCCAGCGCCGAACCTTGTCGGCCTGCTCCTTCGAAAGCACGAGCTGGCCGTCCCGGTCCTCTTTTCGCTCCAGATACACCTCCACGGTGTCGCCGAGCCGGATGTCCTCCCCCTCGAACTCGTCGCGCGGCACGATGCCGTCGCTCTTGTAGCCGATGTCGATGACGACGTAGTCCTCGTTGATCCGAAGCACTCGGCCTTCCACGATGTCCTGTTCCCGAACATCGATGGAGGTCTCGTCGACGACCTGACGGAACTGATCGTAGACGGGGTCGTCGGTGGGGGTGTGCTCCTCGGTTTCGAGCTCATCGAGGGAAACCGTCTGCCCGTGCGTTTCGCCGGTGAAGCCCTGTGCCTCCTCGGTCCGTTCAAGGTCGTCGGGCGAGAGGGTGCGGGTTGGCTCCTCAAATTCGGAGACATCGAGGGCCGCCTCCTCCCCCGACGGAATTTCGAGGTCCTCGGAGGCCTCTTCGACGGCTTCCTCCAGAATACGACTCACAAATTCCGGCTCTTCAGGAGGTGCCGCAGGGGGCTCTCCTCCGTCTTCGCCATCGCTCTGGGGCTCGTCGGGGGATCCGTCTGTAGGCTCTGGGCCCTCAGCACGCCGTTCGTCCGGGGCCTCCGGGGCGGTTGTCGTCTCGGTCGAGGCGTCCACTGTTTCCGTCGTCCCGGCGTCAGTGGAATTGGCCTCTACGGCCTCGGCCGTTGCTTCAGCCTCTTCTTCCTGAGCGGGCGCGGGGGTAGAGTCAGCGACATCCTGAGGGCTGTCGGGATCGTCTTTCGGTGCGACTTGTTCTTGTTCTGCCATATACGGTGTGGTAGGTTTGCGAGGCGCTGGATGGGTCAACAACCCAGCGACAGGTGCAATTTGTACCTGCCTGGACCTGACGTTCCAGGAGGGAGGGTGAAAGAAATACGCATTCCCCAAAAGCGGACGGGAGCACCCTTCCTAGAGAATGCGGAGGTCGGGGTCAGGCAAAATGCCTGAAAGGAACTCAGTCAAAAAGCCCCGAGACAGGCGACGGTTGTATTGAACCGGATCGTCTACGTTCCCCAGGAGGAATGTGCTTTAACGCGATCTACGACAAAGGCAACCTGCTCCGCAATCGTGCGATCCGTCGTGTCGAGCAATACGGCGTCCTCGGCGCGGCGAAGCGGTGCAATGTCACGGTTTCGATCCTGATGGTCGCGCTCCTCGATCTCGGCCCGGACCTCCTCGAATGAAATGTCCTCTCCGGCCGCCTCATACTCCTGCTGCCGGCGCCGCGCCCGCTCGTCGAGGTCGGCCACCATGAAAATCTTCAGGTCTGCGTCCGGGAAGACGACCGTCCCGGTGTCGCGCCCGTCCAAGACCACGCCCCCGTGCTCCTCGGCCTGCTCGCGTCCGATCCGGCGCTGCTGCTCTACCATGTATTCCCGCACCGACGCAAGGGTCGAAATGTCGCTCACGACGCTCCCCACCTCGGCCGTCCGAATCTGATCGGTGACCTCCTCCTCCCCAAGGAAGACCCGCATGGTGTCCGCCCGGTACTGCACGTCGACGTCGAGGGTGGGAAGCACGCTCTCTGCCCCCTCGGGGGTGGCCGGCGCCCCGTCTCGCAGGAAGCCGAGGGCCACGGCCCGGTACATCGCCCCCGTATCCAGATAGACGTAGTCGAGCTGGTTGGCGACCCGCTGGGCCGTGGTGCTCTTTCCGGACCCGGCCGGGCCATCGATGGTGACGATCACGCTGCGGCGAGTGTAAAAGGAAAAGCTTTAACGAAGGGGAGAGGGCTGGGGATTCCTGCGACTACTGGTCGGTACCGCCCACGTCTTTGCTCACTACGGTGATGGGGGACGGGTATCGGACGGGGCCGTACGCCGTGTTGACCGTGGGCTGCACGCGCAACTTGATCGTCTGTGGCGGGGCGTCCCCTGAAATGGCGGAGGCAAGGTTCACCAAGCCCTGCAGGTTGTCGTCGAAGAAGCGGACGAGGTCAAGTTCGACCTGAAGGGACACGTCCTTCGGCTCCCCTGGGGGCAACACGACCTCCCGACCGAAGCGTCCAGAGACCGTCTCCTTCTCTTCCAGAATCAGTGTCCAGTCCATCTCGGTGAGCCGGGCGTCGACGTCGTTCGAGGCCGGGTTGGTTGAGCGTACGTGGAGGGTGAAGGACAATGGCAACTCGCCGCTGGACAGCGCCGATCCGAGTCGGAGAACGTCCGTCGCGCCGAGGTCCTCGTACGACTGGAGATCCGTGATCCTCACTCCTGACAGTCGGGCGTTCGACACTCGGTCGATCTGGAACTTCACCTTCCGGAGGTTTGAGACCTCCCGGAGCGTCGTACAGCCGGCGACGTTCAAAACGAGAAGGCTCAGGGCCAGGAGGAGGCCCCAGCAGGGTCGAGTCGTACGCATCTCAGGAGGACAAGTAATGGCGGACGCGGGGGCAAGAAACAGGGTACCGGGACGCGAATTGCACCGATGGCCGTCGGCGACGCGACGCGCTCATCGCTCAGCATGTCCCAACCTCTTCATCAGTCGTCAGATGCGCAAGCTTACTTGGGATGAAATCGAGCGTCCCGACCCGGAGGAGATCGCCTCCCTCCCCAAGCATCCCGTCCGACTCGTCGTGCACAACGTGCGCTCGATCCACAACGTCGGGTCGATGTTTCGGACCTCCGACGCGGCCCGCATCGAGCACGTTCATCTCACCGGCTTCACCGGCACCCCGGAGCACAAGGATCTCCACAAAACCGCCCTCGGGGCGCAGGACGTCGTCGCGTGGAGCCAGCACGACGAGGCCGTCCCGCTTCTCCGCACCCTCCAGTCGGAGGGCTACACGATCGCTGCCCTGGAGCAAACGGACGTGACCCGGCGGCCCGATCAGGTAGAGGCCGAGCAGTACCCCATCGCGCTGGTTGTCGGCAACGAGGTGCGGGGCATCGAGGAGGATCTCTTGGAGGTGGCCGATCTTGCGCTCGAAATTCCGCAGTACGGCGCCAAAATCTCCCTCAACGTGGGCGTCGCCTACGGCATCGCCGTGTATGACCTCATCCGACGTGCACGCACACTGCTCGGACCGCCCGGCGGGGAGAATCGTATGTAGCAAACAGGTTTCTTATCCGTTTTGCACCCGGTTCCTCACCCGTTCACTGGTCATGTCCGAGACGGAACCCCACGGCGCCCTGTTCGACGAATTCCGCGCGATCGACGCGGAGGACTGGCGGAATGCCGTCCGGGAAGATCTTGGCGGTGCCAATCCCGACGACTTCTTGGAATGGTCGTCTATAGACGGCGTGTCGGTCCCGGCCTATCTCCAACCGCAGGCCCTGGAGGACCTCCCCCACGTCGCCCTCGACGCCGCGATTCCCCCGCTGGCCGAGGCGGCCGATCGTCCGGCGAACGGCTGGACTGTCTGTCAGGTCATCGATCATCCCGACCCCGAAACGGCGAGCGAGCACGCCCGGGCCGCCCTCGACGGCGGCGCCAGCGACCTTCGGCTGCGGTACGGTCCCCCTGCCGCGCAGGACCCCAGCCTCCGTCTGGCCGCTCCGGAGGACCTGGCGTCCCTTCTCGAGGAGATTGACGTGAGCACGACCGGCCTCCACCTCGGTCGGGGCCTCGCGGCCCCGGTGCTGTACAGCGCGCTCCGCGAGCAGGGATCGGGCCGCGGGATCGTTGCGGACGCCCTCCGCGGGTCGGTCGCGTACGATCCGGTCGCCGCCGTTGCCGCCGGTCAGGTCGGCGATTCGGATCGGGCGTTCGCCCTCGCCCACGACCTCACGTCCGACGCCGCCGCGCTCGCCGACGTCCGTACCGTGAGCATCGACAGCCGGGTGTACCACGATGCCGGGGCGTCCGCCGTGCAGGAACTGGCGTGCGTGCTCGGCGCCCTCACGGAACGGCTCGCCCGGGGCACCGCGCAGGGTGTGGCCCTGTCGACGCTGCTCGAGGACCTCCAGTTCGTCGTGTCGGTCTCAACCCCCTATTTCGTCGAGATTGCCAAGCTGCGCGCCCTCCGTCTCCTCGTGCCCCAAGTGCTGGAGGCCTTCGCCGACGAGAGTCATCTCGCCTTCGACGCTGGTCCTGCCGACGTGCAGATCCACGCCGAGACGTCCCGCCGCACGGAGACGATCTACGACCCGTACGTGAACATGCTGCGGGCCACCACGGAGGCGATGGCTGCGGTGCTCGGCGGCTGCGATACGCTCGCCGTGCGTCGTTACGACGCCGCCCTCCGTCCCCCCGCCGACTTCGGCCTGCGCGTCGCCCGCAATGTGCAGCTTATGCTGCGCCACGAGGCGCACCTCGACCGGGTGGCCGACCCGGCGGCCGGATCGTACTACGTGGAAACCCTCACCGACACGCTGGCCCAGCAGGCCTGGGAGCAGTTTCAGGATCTCGAGGCGGAAGGGGGCATCATCGAGGCCCTCCGCACCGGTACGCTGCAGCAGCGGATCGCGGCGACGCGCCGGAAACGGCGTGAGGCCGTCGACGAGCGAGAGCAGGTCCTCGTCGGCACCACGCACTATCCGGCTCTCGACGAACGGCGCCGCGACGACCTCGGACATCCGGACGCAGCTTCTACGAATGGCACACCAGACTCCTCCCTGGCCCCCCCGTCGATCGACGCGATCCGAGAGGCCCTCCGCGACGGGTCGACGCTTCAGGACGTCACGTCGGCCCTACGATCGGAATCGGGGGACATTGAGCCACTCCCCCGGGTCCGGGTGGCCGAAGAGGTCGAATCGATTCGCCTCCGGACTGAAGCGCACGCCGAGTTGGACGATGGCCCGCCGCAGGTCCTGCTCGCCCCGCTCGGGTCGCCCGCCGCCCGGAGCGCCCGGGCCACCTTCGCCCGCAACTTCCTGGGCGTGGCGGGCTTCACCATCGAGGAGCCGCTCAAGTTCGAGACGGTGGGCGAGGCGGCCGACGCGGCCGTCCAGCACAGCGCCGACGTCGTCGTCCTCTGCAGCTCAAACGCCGAGTACGCCGACCTCGCCCCTTCCCTGATCTCAGCCCTCGCAGATCGGGGCCACAACGCCCTCCTCGGCATCGCCGGCGCTCCCGACGACATCGACGCGGGCGACCACGCCGACTTCTTCCTCCACCAGGACAGCCCCCTCCAGGAAACCCTCACCACGCTCCAGGATCTTCTGGGCATCTCGACGGACGGCTCCTGACGCCCAGACGCCCACACTCCATCCCGCCCAGACGCCCACACGCACCTGCCATGCGCCCTGATTTCAGCGACATCGAGTACGATCCGCCCCGCGAGGGACACGCCGCGCCGTCCGACGAGGAGACGTGGGCGACCCCCGAGCAGATCGACGT
>CAZRPQ010000191.1:0-5295 GCA_964601725.1 uncultured Salinivenus sp.
GCCACCACGAAGGCGTGGTCCTTGTACACCTTGACGTCGCGCCAGGAGTTGATGCGGGCCCCGTCCGTCAGCGGGAGTTCGCCGACGTACTGAGGATTTGTTGGGTCACTCACGTCCACGAACGCGGTGCCATCTGTACGTCCGACGAGTGCGTACTCCGTACCAGTCTGCGGGTCGGTCCAGCCCCAAATGTCATTGAGCTCAATCCCCCGGTCTCCGCCGATCGCCTTGATCGGCAGGAACGATTTCATGTTCACGCCTTCGCAGGAGAATTGGGCCACGCTGCCGTCCGAGCATTCTTGCTCTTCACCCGTCATGGCGCTGAGGACCGTGCCCGTCGAGGGGGCAATCGGATCCGTCTGCGTCCACTCGTCTGAGTCGAGCGAGTAGGTGCTCATCGTTCCAGCCCCGTGGTCGTCTCCCGGAAGGCCCGCGGCGAGGATGGATTCCCCACCGGCCAGACTGGCCCCAAGTCCGTTCCCAGACTCTGCCTCGGGATGTGTGGTCCGGGTGACCCCAGTCCATGTGCCTTCGCTGTGCTCGTATCGGTACAAGACGCCAGTCTGATCCGAGGCGCCCGGGGCCCCCACCCACAGGTCCGACCCAGCGTGGGCGAAGGCGGCTCCAAAGAGGTGGCGAGAGGTTCCGTCGAAGGGAAGGAGACGACCGTCGATCGTCCAGGTCTTGTCCTCCATGGTCTCCTCCGCGTCGGCGGACAGGCTGTACGCCACCCCCGTGGCGTCGTAAGCTCGCGGGGCGCCGACGAGCACCGTGTCGTCAAACTTCTGAATCGCACTTCCAAAGCGGGCGCTCTCGCTCAGCCCGCTGGGCGTAACCGTCTGTGCTTCCGTCCACCCATCGTCGCCCTGGCGGAACGCAACGACCGCGCCACTGCTGTGCTTCGGCGCCGAGACGAGCAAGTGGTCGCCCGAGGCGACCAGGGCACTGGCAAACCCAACGTCCGGCCCCACCTCCTCGCTCCGGAGGATCGTGGCCTCCTGCCACTGCCCGGATTCTTGCCGCTCAAAGACGTGAACGGCACCCGATGTGAGAGTGTCGTTCTCCATCGGCGAGACCGTGGCGGAGGTGCCCACGAAGAGGCGGTTTTCGGTGAGGACGACGCTCTGTCCAAGGTTAGACGTGCTGTCGGCCGACGTGAGGCGGGCGGCCTGCGTCCATCCGTCCGATCCGGCCCGGAAGACGTAGGCAGCGTTCGCGGAGGGCGCCCCCACGACGAGGTGCTCGCCGGAGGCGTCGAGGGCCGATCCAAAGCCATCACCAACCTCTCCGTCGCCGGCTTCGAGGTAGGCGGATTCTTTCCAGGCGTCGCCGTCCTTCTGGTACAGGTAGACGCGGCCCGGAGTATGGATATTCTGCGATTCGCCGACGAACACACGGTCGGCATCCACGTCGAGTGCGCGGCTAAACCCCTTCATCTGAGCCGACAGGCCAGTCGGGGTCGTCTGGGCCAGGGCGGGTGCGCACCAAGCGACGAGACTAAGCGCGAGTCCTACGAAAAGAGAGAGTCGTTTCATGAAGATCGGAGAGGATCTCTGGGGAGGACGAACGTCGATGTCGTGACAAAGCGACATCCCATGATAGCCGCGTGCGGCTTTGTGGTTTCGGGAGACGTATTCCGCACTCGATACGCCATTGTTACGTCAAACGCCTGAAATACGGGACGGAGGAATCTCAATGGGCGAAACGGTTTGGGAGACCTTGAGGATGCGCTCTTTTTCTGCCCGCGGCCGGTGGGACAACGGTCCAGAGGCCTCAATTATTGTCAGTGGCCGGGGCGCCCGCTCCCAAAATCTCCCGATTAGAGTTTGATTAGGACTGTCTCTCCCCCAATCGGGCCCACCGACACGACGGCCGACTCTTTCGTTTGCTCCGACTGTCGGCTGACGATCGTCTGGAGATTATTCACAAACGGAACTACTCAAGCGCCCGAGAGAGCACGTAGTTTATTCTGAACTGAAGTCCCGCTCTGAACTCAGAGGTCGACCCCTCCGGCACGTCTCCATCGTACCGGTATCGCACGTTTGCTCCCGCAGTGAGCGAAAGGCTGTTCTCGACAAACACGAGAACATTGGACGACAGCACATATCGGGTCTGGGGCCGGAACGCCCCCTGGGCCCGCGGGTCACGCAGGTACCGCAGATTGGCCCGCAGCCGAGTATCGAGCCGTAGGCGGTCGGCCAGGACCCAGAGCCACTGCCCCTCCGCTTCGAACCCAACTTCGTGATTGACAGGGCCTTGAGGCCCTACAAAGTTTCGATAGGTCGCCTCCGCGTCGGCTCCTAGTTGGTGTCGGAGCGTAACGTTGCGATACCATTGGCCCCGCGCAAAGCCGCCCACGTGACCTCGTTCGGCGCTCTCGCGCTGTAGGGGCTGGCTCTCCTCATCGATACGCCGAAGGCGCCCGTCGTAGAAGCCCGACGGCCCAACCACAATCTCAGCCCCCTCTCGTCGCACCCCCACCGGCTCGCGCAGCACGTCCGCCACGTAAAACGTCTCGAAGGGCGATCGGTCGGCGGCCCCAATCCTGCCAAAGAAATCCCGCCAAAAGTATTTGTCGGGCCGATCGTACACGGCCTGGTATCCAGGCCGTCGGGCGAGTTGGCGGGCGGCGGCCTGCACCTGCTCGTCGGACACGGAAGCGCTCGGCGCCACCGTCCGGAGCCGCTCTCGCACCCGAAGCGCCCGAATCACCGGCGTCACGACGCGCACCCGCCCGGCCCCGATTCCGAGACGGACCGTCGCGTCCGCATCGTATGCGGTCCGCGTTTTTTCTCCCGACTCTCCCCCGCTTTCCGTGTCGCGGCTGAAGGACAGGCTCCCGTCTACGTCGCCAAAGAAAAATACCCGGTCGGTCATGTACTCGCGGAGCGTACCCTCGAGGGCAATCCGTGCATTGAAATTCAGAAGGTCTCGCTCCCGCTCGCCCTGTGCGTCCGACACTGTTCTCCCGTTCCGTTGCAGAGAAAGTCTCGGGGACAGCCGAAGAAAGGCCCTTCGTTCTTCGCTCTCCCAGAAGGACCGGTACGTGGGCGCCACAGAGAGATCCGCGGCGAAACCATCAAACTCACGATTTGCCCTCCCGACCGTATCCCGGGGCTGGGATCCATCCGACGAGCGCGACCGCCGGGTCGCGCGTCCATCTGCGCGCAGGATCCACGTGGACCAGTGCCACGTGGGCAGGCGATAGGCCCGCACCGGCTTCGTGCTGTCGGGATTCGCGAACCCGAGGGACGATGGCCCCTCGTCTGGCACCTGGGCCTCCGTGACGCCGGCCGGGAGCAAGAACAGAGCAACAACGGACAATGCGCGAAGTGCACGAGGGACGCGACGGAGCATCCGGCCGGAGAGTACCGCGAGGGGAAACGAAGAACGAACGCAATAAAACTTTCCCTGTCACAAAAATCAAAAACGCGCCAGCCCGGACGGTGGGCCGACGCGATCGAGCATCGCCGAATGGGGCCGGGGCTACTCCATCAGGAGATCGAGCAGCCGAATGATGCGGCGGCGGAGGCGACGGCGGTCTACGATCATGTCCACAAACCCGTGCTCCCGCAGAAATTCCGACTTCTGGAAGCCTTCCGGCAGGTCCGACCCAATGGTCTCGCGAATGACGCGCGGCCCCGCAAACCCAATGAGCGCCTCCGGCTCCGCAATGTGAATGTCCCCCAGCATGGCGAAGGATGCCGTCACCCCTCCCGTCGTAGGATGGGTCAGTACCGAGATAAACGGCAGGCCGGCATCGTCGAGGCGCGTGAGGTGCGCGCTCGTCTTGGCCATCTGCATGAGGCTGAGCGCCCCCTCCATCATGCGGGCGCCCCCACTCTGCGCAATGGTGACGAGCGGCATCTTCTGCGTGTAGGCCCGCTTGATGGCCCGCGCCACGATTTCCCCGACGACGGACCCCATCGATCCCCCGATAAAGCTGAAGTCCATGCCCGCCATGGACACCGGATGGCCCCCAACGGCCCCGGTCGCCGCCTGGGCGGCCTCGTTCTGCCCGGTCTCTTCCACGGCACTCTCCAATCGCTGCGTGTATGACTTCCGATCCTCGAAGTCCAGCGCGTCAACCGACCGGAGGTCCGTGTCGTGCAGGTCGTAGTCCCCGTCGTCGAAGAGAAAGTCGAAGTACTTGTGGCTGTCCATGCCGAAGTGATACCCCGAGCCGGGAAACACCAGCAGGTTGTCTTCTAGCTCGCGCCGGTTGGTGATTTCACCGGTCTCCGGGCACTTCACCCACTGTCCCTCCGGCATTTCCTTTTGCTCTTCGCGGGTCGTTCGGATGCCGGCCTTCTCGCGCCGAAACCAGGGCATGGCAGTGTGGAGTGGGGAATGTCGAGTGGTGAATAGTGATGTGGGGGAACGCCCCCGAATCCTTCAGGAAGATCAGAAATCCCATCCCCAAAGTCCAAACAAATCTCAGGCGAAGGGGGAGGGAGACGGAGTCGCATGCACGTCCTTGACGTACAACGGTTCAAACGTCGCCACGTCGTCGGGCCCCTCGGTGGCGAGGCGCCGCCGGCCCCGCCGGGCCACCCAGGCAGCCGAGGGGGACACCGGGTCCGAGGGGACGAGGACCTGCGAGGCGTCGACCCCAGCAAGCGATTCCCGGGCCTTGGGAGCGCCGTCCCCGACAAGCCACAGCCGGGCCGCGATGTCCCCGATCCAGTCGGGCAGCGCCTCGACCGGCAGGGCCTTCGTGGGCGCGTGGACTTCGAGGCCGTCCGGCGTCATCCGGTACGCGCCGGCGTACACCTCGTCCCGCCGCGCATCGAGCAAGGGGCAGACCACGTCTCCGGGGGCCGCCACCGGGCCCAGTTGCGCGGCGAAGGCCTCCAGCGTCGGAACGCCCACGAGTGCCGCGTCGGTCGACAGGGCCCACCCCTTGGCCGTGCTGACCCCGATCCGGAGCCCGGTGTACGAGCCGGGACCCATCGAGACCGCCACGGCGTCCACTGTGTCGGATTCAACGTCGGCGTGCCGGAAGGCATCCTCGATGAGCGGCGTGAGGCGCTCGGAATGCACGCGCGGCCGGTGCAGGTGGGTCTGCGCGAGGATCGTGCCGTCTCGGTGAACGGCCACCCCGCAGGTTGTCGTTGCCGTTTCGAGGGCGAGAAGGGTCATAGGGGCGTGTCAGGTCGTAGAGACCACCAGAAACGGACCGAACCGCGCACAGGCTGCAAACTTGATGGGTGTACCGAAAAATCGAGGGTGGAGGGTTAAGAAGCTGTTTGGCGGACTGTCTATGGCCTGCGACTTCGCGGATCTTGTGCAGAA
>CAZRPQ010000192.1:0-5276 GCA_964601725.1 uncultured Salinivenus sp.
TAGGAGCAGACACTGTGCTCTTTCTTTCGAACGTCGGTGTGTAACAGTGGCGCACAGGGCGCACTCATGCAAGGGAGATTGCACGAATCGAGGCCCGTTTGACGTTGATTTCACGGGCGGAGGTGGGGGATTGCCGTCTTCAAAACGTTCCGGTAGCATCCCGATCATTGTATCATAACACAGGCGATCGGGGTCTGCCGCGGCCCCGACCGGTCGATTTCCCGTCCTCTTCGCCCAGACCCTGGGCCCAATCCCGCCCTCGCCGTCCGGGCGGGGCGGTCGCACGCCACTCTCATCCGCAGCCAGACGCCCCCAAGGGATCGGAGGGCGCCAGATCGTCTCCGTTCGCTGTCCGTTGTACAGTCCGCACCGCCCGCTTTTTCTCTCGCCAGATCCCCGCTCGTCTCCATGATCTGCTCGCTGCCGACGAAGATGATGCTCCTCTCTGGCCTTTTGATCATGTGTGCCGGAGGCGGGTCGCCCGCAGCGGCCCAGGACCGGCCCCTCGGGGCATTCGAGGGACAGGCCCACGTGGGGGACGGAGCGGGAACGGCGACGTACGACGAGGCGCGGCAGGAATACGAGGTGCGGACCCGAACGGGGACCCACCTGGCGGGGCGCCGGATGCAGGGCGACTTCGTGCTCCGGGCCCGGATCGCGGGCGGGGCAGGAACAGGGCGCACGGGCTGGATGGTGCGGTCGAGCCGTGCCGACACGGCCGTCGCCCTCGAGGGCGCCGTCCACAGAGACGGGCAGACCGTCCTTCGCCTCCGGCACGCCGCCGGAACGGCCCCGGCCCCCGCCGTCCGGGTGCCGGTGGACCGCCCCGACGTGCTCGAGTTGCGACGAGAGGGCGACACGTACATCCTGTCGGCGGCCCGGGCCGGCGATCCGTTCACGCGGGACTCGGTGTCGGTCTCCCACCTGGGGGCGGAGGTGCACGTCGGGCTCTTCGTGTCGGCGGCCGCGGACACCGAGACGGCAGACCCCGAGGCGGCGGCCCCCGGGGCGGCGACGGCCCGCTTCCACAACGTGCGGGTCCTCACGCCCGCCCCTGATTCCCTCGTCCCCTACGAGGAGTATCTCGGCAGCACCCTGGAGACGATGAATGTGCAGACGGGCCGACGCACGATCCAGCACCGCTCCCCCACGTCCCTCCAGGCCCCCAATTGGACGCCCGACGGCCAGGCCCTCATCTACAACCAACAGGGCCTGCTGTACCGCTTCGACCTCGCGACGAAGACGCCGGAGGGGATTGACACAGGGTTCGCGGACGACAACAACAACGACCACGTCCTCTCCTTCGACGGCACTCGACTCGGCATCAGCCACCACGCCGAGGAGCACGACGGCGCGTCCATCATCTACACGGTCCCAATCGAAGGGGGCACGCCGGCAAAGGTGACGTCGAAGGGCCCGTCGTACCTGCACGGCTGGTCGCCCGACGACGAGTACCTGGTCTACACCGGCGAACGGAACGGAGCGTACGACCTCTACAAGATTCCGGTCGACGGCGGAGAAGAGATCCGTCTCACCACGGCCGACGGACTGGACGACGGCTCCGAGTACACGCCGGACGGGAAGCACATCTACTTCAACTCTGTGCGCAGCGGCTCGATGGAGATCTGGCGCATGCGGCCGGATGGGAGCCGGCCGGAGCAACTCACCGACGATCGCTTCAACAACTGGTTCCCGCACATCTCGCCCGACGGCGAGACGGTCGTCTTCCTGTCGTATTCGGAGGACGTCCCGCCGGGCGATCACCCGTTCTACGAGCACGTTTATCTCCGCAAGATGCCGGTGGGCGGGGGTGAGCCGGAGGTGATCGCGTACGTGTACGGCGGACAGGGGACGATCAACGTGCCCTCTTGGTCCCCGGACAGCCGGCGGATCGGCTTCGTCAGCAACACCGGAACCCACTAAGTAGACCAGCGAAAGAACATTGCGTCATTCCGAGCGGAGCAAAGCGGAGTCGAGGAATCTTTTTGACCGTTGGCGGAAGCCACTTTTCGTCCCTCATCTCTCCGAGTGGATATTCTTGCCAGGTTCAGAGAGATTCTTCGACTCGTTCCTCCCTTCGGTCGTCAGTCGCTCAGAGCATGTCCTCGAACCCCTTCGGGATGACGCTCGAATAAAGGTATTCCCGCCGGTCTACTTAGCGTTGCAGGGCCGAGACTCCGGGGCCCAGCCGGCGTCCCCCTTCTTACCGAGCCGTGCAAAAGTTTCCGAAGATTATGCCGACGGGTGTGGGCGTTCGGGCGTCTGGGGGGATGGGAGGAAAACGCCCACACGCTCATACTCGATCCCGAAAGCGTTCGGGACAGAGGCAGTACGAGGCCGAAAGTAGGCACTCATTTAAGAACTTTCTCACGCATCGGTAGGCTCCCTTCCTCCTTTCGGGCCTCCTCTCCGAAACTGAACGGTCCTGGACAGGCCGGGCGCCTGATGGAACGTGCAAACAAGGCCCGGAGCCACGCAATCCGTTTCGGAATGGACCGCTGCACTCGATGCTACAGATTGAGAATCCAAAGGACACAAGAACTGTGTCACACGTCGTCTAAAATTAGGGCTGTCTGTTTCGACGACCCCCGCAAGAGCCCAGTAGACCGATGCACGAACGGGTCGTGGCCCCTTCGCCCACACCCCGAACCTCCGTTCCGTCCGTCGCCCCCGCTCCCCCCGCGCCTGCAGCACCGGTGATCGGGTGCGGCCGCGCGTCCGCCTCGGTGCAGCGAGAAGTCGGGGAGGGCCCGGGCACGGGGGTGCCAACGTGGGTCCTCGTTGCCTTCGCACTTGCGCTCGCAGGGTTCGCCGTGGGCGGTCCGGGTCCGGCGGCGGCCCAGGACGCGTTCGTCACGACGTGGAAAACGACCTCGGCGGGCGAATCGATCACCATTCCCACCCACGGGGGCGGCGTCGGTGCGTACGACTTCGAAATTCACTGGGGCGACGGCACGACCGACACCATCACGGGCACCGACCCGGATCCCTCGCACACCTACGCGCAGGCCGGCACCCACACCGTCGCGATCACCGGGACGTTTCCGCGCCTGTTCTTGAACGCCTGGGAGAAAAGTGGCGGGGACAAGGAAAACGCCCGGAAACTGCGCTCGGTCGAGCAGTGGGGCGCGATTCAGTGGAAAAGTATGGACTCCGCCTTCGAGGGGGCTGAATACGTGGCGGTGAAGGCCTCCGATGTGCCGGACCTGTCGAGCGTCACCGACATGTGCCAGATGTTCCGGGGCGCCCGCTTCGTGAACCCGAACATCGGCGGGTGGGATGTTTCCAACGTCACCGCCATGGACCGGATGTTCGAGGACGCGGCCCGCTTCAATCAGGACCTCGGCTCGTGGGACGTCTCTAGCGTCACCACCATGAACCGGATGTTCGAGGGCGCGTCGGACTTCAATCAGGATCTCGGCGACTGGGACGTCTCCGGCGTGACCGACATGTCTGAGATGTTCCTGGGCGCCCGGGCCTTCAACCAGGACCTCGGCGACTGGGACGTCTCCAGCGTCACCAACATGAACCGGATGTTCGAGGGCGCATCGAGCTTCAACCAAGACCTCGGCGACTGGGCCGTTTCCAGCGTCATCAACATGAATCGGATGTTCAAAGGGGCCGGGGCCTTCAATCAGGACCTCGGCGGATGGGACCTCTCCGGCGTCACCACTACGAACCGGATGTTCGAACATGCGTCGAGCTTCAACCAAGACCTCGGCGACTGGAACGTCTCTAGCGTCACGGACATGTCCGAGATGTTCCGGGGCGCCCAGGCTTTCAATCAGGACCTCAGCGGGTGGGACGTCTCCGGCGTGACCACCATGCGCGCCATGTTCGAGGACGCATCGAGCTTCGACCAGGACCTCGGCGACTGGGACGTCTCCGGCGTGACCGATGTGTCTGAGATGCTCGTCGGGACGGACCTCTCGACCGCCCACTACGACGCGCTGCTCATCGGCTGGAGCCGCCTGGATTTGCAGTCCGGGATGGTTCTGGATGCTGGAGCCACCCCGTACACGGAGACGGCGGCCGAGGCGCGCCAGTCTCTCCTCAATGAGCAGGGGTGGACGATCCATGACGGCGGGGAGACCGCCGGGGTAGGCGTGACGCTCACGGATGGGTCGGCGTACGAGGCGCCGGCGGCGACGTCCAGCACCGCCCCGAACCCGATCGGTCGGGGACGGGTGCACGCCGTCGAGGCCGGTCCCTTTCTCCACGACCTGACCGTGTCGCTCGAGGGCGAAAACCAGGGCATCACGGCCGTCCAGTTGTGGCGCTCGGGCGACGACGCGTTCGACGCAGGAGCGGACACGCTCCTTCAGGCGGAGGGCACGGACCCGGCGACCAGCACCCCCGACACGGTGTCCTTCTCCGGCCTCGACGGCCCGGAGATTGGAACGGCCCCTCAGTATTTCTTCGTCGCGGTGGCGGTGGCCGAGGACGAAGACGGCGCGGTCCGCGCCTCTCTGCGCGATCCGGGGGATCTGACGATCCCTGGGGGCACGCTCACGAATGACGCCGGCGCGTTTCCGCTCCCCCTCTCAAGCGCCTCGGCGCCCTTGCCGGTGGAGGTGGCCGGGTTCGAGGCCCAGGTCGAGGGCGACGCGGCTCACCTGCGGTGGCAAACGGTCTCGGAGGCCCGAAACGCTGGCTTCGAGGTCCAGCGCAAGGGAGACGGAGAGTCCTGGCGGCAGATCGCGTTCGTCGAGAGCAAGGCCCCGGGCGGCACCGCCACAGAGCCGCGCTCGTATCGGCATGCGGACACGGATCTGCCCTACGACGCCGACTCGCTGACCTACCGTCTTCGCCAGGTCGACCTCGACGGGACTGCGAGCGTCACCCGGACGGTCACCGTCGGGCGGCGCGCCGATCGGCTGGCGCTCCGAGCGCCCTCCCCGAACCCGGCCCGGCGCCGGGCGACCGTTCGCTTTGCCCTGCCGACCGCGCAGGACCCGGTCCTCCGCCTCTACGATGGACTCGGGCGGCAGGTGCGAAGCGTACGCCTGAGCCGGGACGAGGGCCGCCATCAGGTGCACATCCGCACCGCGGATCTGGCCAGCGGCGTCTATTTTCTCCGGCTCACTGCTGGGGGCCAGACCCGAACCCAGAAGCTGACGATCGCCCGGTAGCGCCGCATGGAAACAGCGGGGGGCCAGCGTCGGCGACCGATGTGGGCCCTCAGCACACCGGCCTCAGTTTGTCGCCTCCAGGTTGTACGTGCGCAGCACCTCCTGCCAGTCGGCCCGGTTGATGCGGCGCACCAGCAGCGGGTC
>CAZRPQ010000193.1:0-5274 GCA_964601725.1 uncultured Salinivenus sp.
AGAAAAAACGTCCTCGTAACGGCCAGAACGTCGTTGCACTCCAATCAGGACGCACAGCCGAGGTTCCAGGGGATCCGCAGCGTCCCGCGGCTGTACAGGCGCCACTGCAAACGCCATGTTGCCCTCTGCTTCGTCTTCGCTCTTGTCGAACGGACCCACTAGTCGATGGCGTACCGCCCCCCCTTGCTCTGGATGATCGGGTTGACGTGTGTGTGCCTCTTGGGGCCCCTGGCGGGGCCGACCCTTCACGCCCAGGATCGAGGGGCGCCTCGGTTTGGGCCGGCGGCGCCGGGGGATGCCATCGAGGCCGAGGCCTCGGATGCGGGGCGGCTCTGGAGCCTCGCCGCGCCGCCGTTCGACCGGTTTGAGCGTCGATACGAGATGGAGGCCGACAGCGCGTGGGCGACCCACCTGCGGCGGGGCCTCCTCCGGCTCCCGAACTGTACGGCCGCGCTCGTGTCGGCCGAGGGGCTGGCCCTCACGACCGCCCGCTGCGTCCGACGACACCTGGGCCCGAACGCCAGCGAGGAGGCCGTCGTGGCCGAGCAGCGGGCCGACGAACGTTCCCTCTCGGGCCTCCACGCTGATCGCCTCGTGGGCGCGACGGACGCGACGGCGGAGGTGCAGGCAGCACGATCGGACACCTCGACGCAGCGGGCCGTGCGATCCGTGCAGCAGCGACTCCAGTCGGAGGCGGGCCCCAACCAGCGGGTAGAGATGGAGACGGCCGCGGGCGGGGCCCGATACACGGCCTACACGTACCGTCGATACGAAGACGTCCGCGTGGCCTTTTTGCCGTCGCGGGCCGTGAGTGCTTTTGGGGGGATCGACGCCGCGATGACGTATCCCCGCCCTGCTTTCGACGTGGCCCTGCTTCGCGTCTACACGCCGGACGGGACGCCCCTCCCCGCCGACCATTTCTTCGAAATGACCACGCAGGGCGTGCGCCCCGGCGACGCAGTCTTTGCGGCCGGGCAGTCCGAGACGACCCGCCGGGCGGAAAGTGCCGATCAGCACGCCGCTCATCGGGACCTGACGCTGCCGACCCGGCAAGCCCTCCTCGAGACCTGGACCCAGGCCACGCGGGCCTATCTCGACACCGCCGACGCGGCGGCCCCGCATCACGACGCGCTCCGCAGAGCCGAACGGGCGCTGAAACGGACCCGAGCCCGCCTGGAGGCCCTCCAGAACGAGTACCTGATGACCCGACTGCAGCGGCGCGACGCTCAGTTCCGGCGGGCGCTCCGCCGAGACGCTTCCCTTCGGGATCAGTTTGGGGGCGTGCTGGACAGTCTGGCGGCCCTCCAGGAGGCCAAGCGGCCCCTCGCGTCGGCGTACCGCGCCTTCGGAAGGTTCGGGGCCGCGTCCCGACTACCGGCGGGGTCGTATACGTTTCGGCGGATTCTGCACGCTCGTCGGCAGGGCGCGGCCGGCAGCGCGTCGGCGGCCGGGGGAACGACGATGGGGGCCCCGAGGGCCGACGGGGACAGCGTCGGGCGGCATCCAGCCCCCGTGGAGATTGCCCTGCTTGCCTCCCGGCTCAAGGCCCTGCGGAGCCATCTGCGTCCGGATACCGCCGCGGTCCGTCGTCTTCTCCAGGGACAATCCCCGACCGACCGCGCCGCCGCGATCGTTGAGAACTCTGTCCTGGCGACGCCCAGCGAGGCCTCGGCGGGCACGGCCACGCCGGTCGTGCCGCCCGACGATCCCGCCGCCGCGGTCGTCGACGTGGTCGGGCCCCGCGCCCGCTCATTCTTTGAAGAATGGCGGCCCCTCACCCGTGCGGAGCGCCGGCTGACGCGTCGTCTCGCCCGCGCCCGGCAGGCCGTCCGCACCGCCCCCGTGCGGCCGAGCGACGAGAATGCGCTCCGTCTGACGGACGGACGCGTCCTCGGCTATCCGTACAACGGGACGACCGCGCCGCCCCTCACCACGTTCTTCGGCCTCTACGGCCAGAGTCATTCGTTTGGCGAAGCGGAGCCGTGGACGCTTCCGGAACGGTGGCGCCGCGCGTCCGCCGAGATGGACCGATCGGTGCCCCTCACCCTGGCGGCGTCGACCGACGGGGCGGTCGGGAATAACGCAGCGCCGCTCCTCAACAAATACCTGGAGCTCGTGGGGGTAACCGTGGGCCCCAACGTCCAGGCCGCCGCGGGCACGTACATCTTTCTGCCCGAACGGATGCGCACCGTGGCGGTGGACGTCCGGGGGCTCCGTCAGGCCCTGACGGCCGTGTACGAGGCGGAGCGATTGGTCGAAGAGCTCTCTGGAGGGGCGTCCACCCCTCCCGAATAGAGGCCCGCACGAGAGGGGGGCCGGTTTTGCGTTGAGTCCTCATCAGTGTTCTTAGAGCACGTTCGCATGCGAATATCTGTCCGGAGTCTTCTTGCTGTTCTGCTGCTCGGAGGGGGCCTTCTCGCGGGGTGCGGGGGAAGCGGCGAAACCACGTCGGTCCCCGTCGTCGAGCGCCCGCCGCCGACGGCCGCCGGGGAGGATACCCTGGAGGCGGCCCCGACCGAGGCCGTCTCGGTCCCGTCGCGCTACGATACCGTTCAGGCCCAGCGCTTCGACCGGGGGCGGATGTGGACGTTCGAGACCCCCCCGATCGAGCGTTTCCGGGACGTGTACGGCGTGGCGCCCGACGAGGAGTGGCTGACGACGGCCCAACGTGGTGCCCTCCGATTTGGCGACGGGTGTTCGGCCTCCTTCGTGTCCCGCAAGGGCCTCGTGATGACCAACCACCACTGTGCCCGAGAGCACGTCACGGACGTGAGTCGTGAGGGGGAAGCACTTCTGAAAGAGGGGTTCTACGCCTCCACCCTCGACGCGGAACGCCGGGCCCCGAACCTTCACGTGGACCAGCTCGTGGAGGCCGAGGAGGTCACGGAAACCGTCTACGACGGCCTGCGACAGGGCCGGGAGGCGGGGGCACAGGCCCGTGAGCAGCGCGTCGAGTCCCTGGAGGAGAAGATGACGGCGGAGGCGAGCAAGCAAGACACCACCCTTCAGGTCGAAATTAAGGGGCTGTATCAGGGGGCCAAGTACACGGCCTACACGTACCACCGGTACCAGGACGTGCGGCTCGCGATGGTCCCCGAGCTCCAGATCGGATACTTCGGGGGGGCAGCGGACAACTTCACGTATCCCCGGTACGCGCTGGACATCGCCTTTTTTCGGGTCTACACGGCGGACGGGGAGCCGCTGCGGCCCGACCACCACTTTTCGTGGGCCGAGGACGGCGCTCAGCCCGGCGAATCGGTTTTTGCCGTGGGGTACCCGGGCTCCACGAGCCGTCTCAAGATGGTCTCGCAGCTCAAATATGACCGAGAGCACGACCTTCCCCACCGGCTGGACGCCCTTCGGGTGCGGTCCGATCTGCTCGAAGAGTACATCCGCAGCCGGCCCGATTCGGCCGAGCGCTACGGTCTTCGGAATACCTACTTCTCGATCCAAAACACCGTCAAGGGGCTGACAGGCCAGCTCCGGGGCCTTCGGGAGCCGTACCTGCTGGCCCGCCGGGGGACGGCCGTGCAGGCGCTCCAAGACTCCATCCTGGCCGTCGATTCGCTCCGGCAGCAATACGGGAAGATCATCGACCGGATCGGGCGTCTCCAGCAGTCCAAGGTCGTGATGGCGGACAAGGAGGGTGCCTTCGCAACCTTTTCCAACCTAAAGCTTGGCTCCCGCATCCTGGTGCGTGCCCTCCACGGCTACTTCTACGACTTCCTCCGCGCACGGGGGGCACCGCCCGACCGGGTGCAGAGCATCCGCGAGGACGCCGAGAAGGTGACGGACTGGCCGCCCGGACTCGAGCAAAAATTCCTGGTCGCGCAGTTCGAGGAGATTCGGGAGGCCTACGGGGCCGACCATCCGACGGTCCAGCGGCTCTTTAAGAAGCGGACCCCGGGGGAGTTGGCGTCCCGGCTCGTGGAGAAGAGTGCGCTCACCGACTCGACGGCCTTCCTTGCCCTGCTCGACGAGGGCTACCGCAGGAGCGACGACCCTTCGGTGCCGGTCATCGAGGCGCTGGCCCCCATGTTCATCAACACGAACCGCCAGATGCAGGACGTGCGGAGCACCGAGCGGACCCTCAATGCGCGCCTCTCCCGGGCCCGGTTTTCCATTTACGGCACCACGTTCCCCCCGGACGCCACCAGGTCGCTCCGCCTCTCCGGCGGACGTGTGCAGTCGTATCGCTACAATGGGACGACGGCCCCGCCGTTTACGACCTTCAACGGGCTGTACGACCGATACCACTCGCACAATCAGGAGGCCTGGTCGCTTCCGTCACAATGGATCCAGGCCATCGACTCCCTCGCCCTCGACACGCCCCTCAATCTCGTGTCGACCGTCGACATCTCGGGGGGAAGCTCCGGCTCCCCGCTTCTGAATGAGGACCTGGAGGTCGTGGGCGTCGTCTTCGACAGCAACATGGAGGCGCTGCCCAACGAATATCTCTACCGGAACCAGGCGGCCCGTGCGGTGTCGGTCGACGCCCGGGGGATTTTAGAGGCGCTCCGGACCGTCTACGAGGCCGATCGCCTCGTGCAGGAACTCACGACCGAGGCCCCGTCCGCGGCGCCGCCGGAGGACTGAGGGCGTCGTGTCACTCGCGCTCGGCCCGGAGGGCCGCCACGATGGCGGGCGTCACGTCGGTCAGGGTGCGCGCCTCCGCAAAATAGGGGGCGGCCCATCCCCGAACGAAGAGGGGTACCGGGTTGCGGGTGTGTTGCGTGTGGCTGGTGTCCTCGACGTTGCCGTGGTCGCTCGTGACCAGGAGCGTGTCGTGGGCCGGGTCGAGAAGGTCGAGCAGGCGCCCGAGAAACTGACTGAGCCGCTCCAGGAGCGACGCGGGCGCGAGATCGCTCCGCCGGTGCCCCACCTTGTCCGTCTGAAAGTACTCGAACAGCGTAACCACGTAGTTTCGATGGGTGGCAAAGAGGTCTTGGGCGGCCTGGGGAGCGGGGCGGGGCGAGACGTCGAGCTGGAGGGCCTCCCGCCAGGCCTCCCCCGTCAGGTCGGCCGGTACGGCCCGGTCGGCCTGCAGGGCCTCAAGGTCGCGGAGGGGCACGCCGGCCCCCGCGCAGCAGCGCGTCGTCACGGTTTTTCGCCGGGAGGAGGCTTCGAAGAATTGGGGTGGAAAGGCGTTGGCGAACGCCGCCGGGGTGGGGTCGGACGCAAGGGCGTGCACGTGGTGGAAGAGATTCTCGTGATCTAGCACCTCGTGGGTGGCGGAGTGGGGAAACGGCCCGAAGTGGCGCCCCACCCGCTCGG
>CAZRPQ010000194.1:0-5251 GCA_964601725.1 uncultured Salinivenus sp.
GACGGCAACGACGACGGTACGGACGTGGGGCCGCTCATCAACCAGGCAGCGGTGGAGAAGGTGCACCGCTACGTGGAAATCGGGCAGGAGGAGGGCGCTACCCTCACAATGGGCGGCTCGCCCACCACCGTGGAGGGCCTTGACGGCTACTTCTTCGAGCCCACGCTCTTTACGGATGTGACCCCCGACATGACAATCGCCCAGGACGAAATCTTCGGCCCCGTGCTCGCGGTCTTCGAGGTGAGCTCCTACGAGGAGGCCGTAGAGGTGGCCAACAATACGAAGTTTGGCCTCTCTTCTTCTATCTACACGCAGGACGTCAACAAGAGCTTCCACGCCATGCGCGACCTTGAGGCGGGCATCACCTACGTCAACGGTCCGACGATCGGGGCCGAGGCGCACATGCCCTTTGGGGGCGTGAAGGGAACCGGAAACGGTCAGCGAGACGGGGGCTACGCCGCCTTCGAGTTCTGGACCGAGCACAAGACCGTCTACATCGACTACTCCGGCCAGCTGCAAAAGGCCCAGATGGACTCGGTCGAAGACTAACCCGAACCGGGACCAGCAGGAGGGACGCTTATCAACGAGGCGGGTGGTGATGTGGCTCACACATCACCACCCGTCTTTTTTGCATTCTGCCCTCCATCACGAGAACAGACTTTGGGGGAATCCCCAAGAATTTACTCGTCGTTCCGGAGGTACTCATCATTCTCCCGGGCCCGGACGACAGCCTTAAAGCTATCATCCTCCTGCTGGGCTGAACGCACAATGACGTTCTCCTTGCCGAATCGGCGATAGAGGAGGTTGCGGAGGTTCTGGATGTCGTTCTGCTCTAGGTCAGAGAGCACGATCGCCTCATCATCGTCGATCTCACTCCATTTCTGAGCAATGGGCTCATACTGGGACGTACGGCCTCGTCCTCCACTCGCTCCGAGTTCGCGTTCAGCCTCCTGTTGATCCATGACTTCCATTTGAAATTCTGTATCCATGATTCTAAGTACGATGGTTAGCTGAGGATCGCTAAAGTATAAAATTTAGAGTCGAATGGAAGGTTCCTCCTTCCCCTCTCCTTCATTTAAGGTCTACATCCACTATTTCAACGCCAAACGTGGTTCATTCTAGGTACCAATGCGATCCACGCAGTACCGGTACGGACTCAGACGCGTGCTTACGTACCGACATTAAAGACATATCCGTGCTCGATCTCCCCTGCCTGTTGGCCATCGATGAAGACGACAGATCGAACATGTTCAATTTGATCAAATCGTTCTTCGATCTCGCAAAACGTGATCGTGGCCTCCGGGAAGGCCGCCGACAACTTCCGACAGGGGGCCTCCAGGCTTGAACTGTCTTCCAGCGCGCTCGCAACGGCAAATTTGAGAGCCGGGGGCTCGCTCTCATCCCCGTTGTTCGCCGTTTGAGGTTCGAACCCGTGCTTTTGAATAATCGGATGCGTGCGCACGACATCGGGGTCTTTAGGATTCGAAACCAGCAGATATGTTACGACGGACGCCATAAGTGAAGTTTTTTCTGTGTAATCAGCGCAAGCACGGTGGGTCTTCTTCTGCCCGGTGGGTGCTCCGTCCTCGTCCGAAAAAGACACTACGGGTCCCATCCATGCCTGAGTGCGAGGGCGGACCGTTCGCCGTCGGGACGGAGGTCGATGACATTGGCATCGGGGACGTGACGGTCGTGGACGAGGGCCTCGAGGTGCAGCCAGGCGTCGGTCGCATCGAGAATTGCACGATCACTCGTGACGACGGGGTTCGACGAGGTGCGCAGGGTAGCGTCGACGTCCCCTCCCTCCAGGAGTCTCCAAGCGAAGTCCGTCTCGGAAAACACGTCCGCGAGCCGCTCTTTCACGCGGCCGACATTGGAGACCGACCGATCGAGATGCCAGATGACTTTTGCGGGAGCAAGGGAGCGAAAGGTATCTCTGAGCACCACAAGGGCTGGACGCGTCTGACGGGCGATCCGGTAGGTCCCTTGCAGCGGATTCACGTCCCGATACGCCGTGTCCCGCCCCACGAACAGGTACGCGCCGCCAAGCGCCGCCTCTACGGTGATGAGCACGTTGAAGGCGTCGATGTCGACCTTCCGACCAGCCACTTCCTCGGGGCAAAGACGGGACTGGAGACGGTGTGCTCGCTCCTCATCCGTGCAGGCAGAACGGGCGACGGCGTCCCGCTGCCGTCGTTTCAGTTGGTAGCGATCCCCCACGAGCTTCTGAGCCGCCGCCCCACTGTACCCTCGACTGCGCAGCCACGAGAGATCTCGCACGGCGTTCCGGAGCCGGGCGTACTGCTCCGCGCCGAACTGCTCGGCATCGCTGGGATGGGGCCCTCGATTGGTAGGCATCGCGCTGTCGCGTCTCGCTGCTCTCGGGGCACGCGAGGAGGAGCGTCTTACGTCCGCTTGCGAGCCACGTCCTGCCGTCGAGCCGTGTCCGAAACGGCGTTGGCAACCCGACTGACGACCTCTTTGTTGAATACGCTGGGGATGACGTAGTCGGGAGTGAGACTTCGGTCCTCGATGGTTTCGGCGATCGCCTCGGCCGCCGCAATTTTCATCTCCTCCGTGATGGTCGAGGTCCGACAGTCCAGCACGCCCTTGAACAGCCCTGGGAAGCAAAGGACGTTGTTGATTTGGTTCGGGTAGTCGCTCCGTCCGGTGGCCATGACCGCCACGTGGGGATAGGCCACGTCCGGCATAATTTCGGGACGAGGATTGGCCATCGCAAAGACAATGGGGTCGCGGGCCATGCGCTTCAGGTCCGCCACGTCGAGAATGTCGGGGGCGCTCAGCCCGACAAACACGTCCGCGCCCTCCATGACTTCCGACAGCGTGTCTCCTTCCGCCACCGGGGTGGTCATCTCGACGTACCGCTCCTTCGCGTCGTTCAGGTCGTCCCGCTGGGCGGTAACGGGCCCCTCACTGTCGACGCCTACGACAGTCTCGACCCCCATGTGCAGCAGCATCTCGGTCACGGCTGTGCCCGCCGCCCCAATGCCGGCCATCACGACTTCAATCTCATCGAGGTCCTTCTCCACAACCTTCAGCGCGTTCAGGAGGGCCGCCACCGTCACCACGGCAGTTCCGTGCTGGTCGTCGTGGAAGACAGGGATGTCCAGCTCCTCCTTCAGGCGCTCTTCGATGGCAAAGCAGCGCGGGGCGGCAATGTCTTCGAGGTTGATGCCCCCGAACACCGGCGCAATCCGCCGCACGGTATCGACAATTTCATCGACGTCGGTCGTATCGAGGCAGACCGGGAATCCATTTACGCCCGCAAACTCCTTGAGGAGCTGGGCTTTCCCCTCCATCACCGGAATCGCAGCCGTCGAGCCGATGTCTCCGAGCCCCAGGACAGCGGTGCCGTCCGACACCACCGCGACCGTGTTGCTCTTGATCGTGAGCCGGTGCGCATCCGACGGGCTCTCGTGAATCGATTCGCACACGCGAGCAACCCCGGGCGTGTAGGCCATCGAAAGCTGGTCCCGCGTCTGGAGGGGAGACTTGCTCTCGACCTCCAGTTTCCCGCCGAGGTGCACGAGGAAGGTTCGGTCGGAGATGTCGACCACGTCCACCCCGTCGATCTCCCGGACCTCCTGCACGATGGTCTGAGCGTGCTCGTCGCTCCGCGTGTTGATGGTGATGTCGCGGGTTAACTCGTCCTGTTCGGCGCGGACGATGTCGATCGCCCCAATGTTGCCCCCCTGCGCCCCAATCACAGAGGTGACCTTCGCAAGCATTCCGGGACGATTGGCGATCACCACCCGAACGGTAATCGAGTTGCTCGCACTCGGCAAATATTCGTCGGTCTCTTCCATAGTCATGTGCGCCTGGCGTCGGGGTGAAAACAAGAAAGGTGGGGGAACGTCCTCGGCGAGTGCAAATCGGCGCTGTGCAAAACCCGGGACTTCTGGGGTTGAAAGCTCCGGCCCCGCCAAAGAAAAAGGGACGGCCCCGAAAGGGAAGCCGTCCCTGCATCTCCATGCACATCCTTCGCTCTCTCGGAACCGTTAGCTGCTCACCGAGCCCGTCTCATCGAACTCTCCGAGCGCCTCCGAGATTTCCTCAGCGTAGGCAGACCCAATGCCCGTGAGTTCGGTCAGGTCCGACTGCTGTCGGACCTCGCGGAGCTCCGCCAGGGAGTTCACACCGGCACTCTCAAGGCGCGCAGCGCGCGGAAAGTCTTCCGGGAATCCTTCAGCCTCGTCGAAGGCCGACTCTTCGTCGGCGGACTCGTCCGCAGGGGCGTCGGCGTCCTCTTCCGCCTCCCCATCGGACGTTGCCTCTGCCTCGGTGTCGCTGGCTTCTTCCTGATCGGCTTCTCCCTGATCGGCGGGCTCCTCGTCGGCGTCGGACGCCGATTCTTCGGCCGTCTCCTTCGTTTCCTCGGCGGCCTCGCGGCGCTCTTCCTCCTCCATCTCGCGACGGAGATCGGCCAGGCCGGAGAGCTCGCCGAGCGTCGTGGGACCGGTCGTAGGCTCTTCCGGCTCCGGCTCTTCCTCCTGGAAGTCGCGCACAGCCTCTTCGCGCTCCTCCTCTTCCTCGCGGCGCTCGCGCTCTTCTTCTTCCTTCTCCTCTTTGCGCGCTTCCTCCTCTTTGGCCGTCTCGCTGAGGACAATGTCCTTCTGGTCCTTGTCAAAGCGAATGACCCGGAGATCGAGCTCGTCGCCCTCGTGGTAGTGGTTTTTGAACTCCTGCGGTCCTTGCTTGAGTTCGCTTCCCGGGACGAAGGCCTCCACGTCGAGCGGGAGCTGCACGACGAGGCCCTTGTCCTCCACACGGACGACCTCGCCGGTCGTGTCGTTGCCCTCTTCGTACGCATCCGCAAACTGATCCCACGGATTGGTCTTTACCTGCTTGTGGCCCAGGGAAATTCGACGTCGGTCCTCGTCGATGTTCAGGATAATCACGTCGAGTTCCTGATCCTCCTCGACCATGTCGCCCGGGTGCCGAATTTTCTTGGTCCAGGACAGGTCCGAGACGTGCACGAGGCCGTCGATCCCGGGCTCGATCTCGACGAAGACGCCAAAGTTGGTGATGTTGCGCACCGTGCCCGTAAGCACCGTGCCCGCCGGGTATCGATCGCTGATGCCCTCCCAGGGGTCGGGCTCCAGCTGCTTCATGCCGAGGGAAATCTTCCGCTCTTCCTCGTCGATGTTGAGAATCTTGACGTCGACGACCTGCCCAAGCGACACCATCTGGCTGGGGTGCTCGATGTGGCGCGTCCACGACATCTCGCTGA
>CAZRPQ010000195.1:0-5245 GCA_964601725.1 uncultured Salinivenus sp.
CCCCTGGCTCGTCGTAGGTGTGAGTCGGAGTCTCCCCCATCGCGGTCGACCCGTCGCCAAAGCTCCAGTTGCGGGAGATTGGGCTGTCGCCCTGCACGTTGCTACTGAAGCGGACCGTCTCCCCCTCGTCGGCCGGGTTCGGGCTGGCATTGATCGACGTGACCGACGCGGGCTGGGGTTGAGGAACCACCCTCACCGAGATGGTATCGGCGTCGGAGCCTCCTTCGTTGCTGGCCTGGAAGCGGATGGAATACCTGCCCGTCGAGCCGTAGTCGTGATTGGCAAGGAGTCCGGAGGCGGTCGATCCGTCGCCAAAGCTCCAAGTATAGGTCAGGGGCTCGTCGGCCTCCTGATCGTTGATTGAGGCCTCAAAAGTGCCCGTCTCTTCGGTTTCGAGGGTGTCGGGGCCGCTGACCGACTGGACGACGGGAGCCGTCGCCCCACAGCCGGCCAGAAACAGGCCTCCAGCAAGAAGGAGGAGCGGAAGCCAGAGTGACGAGGAAAATTGTGCGTTTGCGTGGGATTCCGATTGCGTCATGGGTCAATTGTTTTGTTATAGAAGGAGCGGGAGGATCACGAAGAGGAGCGTGAGAACGTCTCTACGAAGAAATCTCACACAGTGTGGGGCACACGCATTGGAGTCAAAAGAATCGTACACAACGTAATTCAGATAAGCAACTTCTTCCCCGAGAATAAACTTCTTCCCCGAGAATAGGTGTGGCCTCATTGGGGTCCGGACTTTCCGCAATGTAGGGCGTGTGGCCGGCGAGGGAACGCCTGCCCAACAAGAATTGGTTGAAGCGCAGAACGCCGGGTCGTACCTCGCATGTTGAAGCGGCCTTCCCGAATGACAAGCGACCTCTGAACCCTTTGCGACAGCCTCCCGTTAGGGAAGGCTGTTCATGTCATTTCGACCAGGGGAGCACCAGAGGCGACGCATGCTTGATGACGTACAGGCGCTGATTCAGGACAACGATCGGTTCTTCGTCACGACCCATCTCGGTCCGGATGGGGACGCCCTCGGGTCCCAACTGGCCCTCGGGCGGTTTCTGGAGAAAATGGGGAAGAGCGTCGCGATGGTCAACAGCGACGAACAGGACTACAACCTCGACTGGATGCCCGGGGCCGATCGGGTCGAGGTCTACGACAACTCCTTGTCGCAGCACGAGGCCCTTGCGGAGGCCGAGGTCGCTTTCGTCCTCGATACCAACGACGAGGAGCGGATCGGGAAGGTCGGATCCCTCGTGCGGGATGCCAATGCCACCACGGTTCTGATCGATCATCACCTGGAGCCGGAGCAATGGTTCGACGTCTTTTTTGTCCGCGAGGCGGCCGCCGCCACCGGCGAGTTAATCTACGAAATCATTGAGCGAATCAATCCGGATCGCATCGACGAAGAGATCGCCACCGCGCTCTATACGGCGATCATGACCGACACCGGATCCTTCCGGTACAGCAGCGTGACGCCGGACCTCCACCGCATCGTGGCGGACATCCTGGAGCGCGGAGGCATCGAACCGGCTCCGATTCACGAGACCATCTACGATCGCAAGTCGATGCCGGGGCTCCGCCTACTCGGACGGATGCTCAACCGCATTCGACTCCGCTACAACGGCCAGCTCGGCTACTCGGTGGTTACCCAGCGGATGGTAGAGGACACTGGGGCCAGCTGGGACGACAAGCAGGGGTTTGTCAACTATGTCCTCTCCATTGAGGGCGTAAAAACTGCACTCCTCTTCTCCGAGACCGACGACGGCTCCAAGATCAGCTTCCGCTCGGAGGCGAACGTGCGCGTGGATGAGTGGGCCCGCAATTTCGGGGGGGGCGGACACCGCAATGCCGCTGGCGCGTATGTCAAGCGCCCGACGTTCGAGAAGACCATCGAGGACGTCATCGAGGCGGCCCCGGACTACATCGCGTTCGAATCGCGCCACGCTCCAGGCGAGGAGCTCTCCCCCGAAGACCAGTCGTACCTGCAAACCCTTCTCGACGGAGCGTCTGATTCGAACTGACAGACCAGACCCGCTGCCCGACACCTCCGTGGTCTGTGAAGCACACAGAAACACTGAGAGGCGGGGGTTGACGTTGATTGTCATCGGCGATTAACGTAACGGTAGTGCTTTTCGAGTTCTTCGGGGTCAGTTCGCATCTGTCCCCCGTCGAGGAGTCGCGCCACTCGTCTTTGTCGCTGCAGCTGCTTACGCCCAATGACTGTCTCCACGACGACGGACGCGCCGGTGGCGTTGGAGGTCGACTTGCTCGTGCTGCCCTTCACCATGGCGCCGCCGGCTCCCCTCGTTGAGACGCTGTCGGACACGCTCGGCGCGGCCGCCGCCGACGTGGCGCTCGACCACGAGGCCGAGACGGTGGGCTGTCTGTTGCCCGTCGAGGAGGGACTCGAGGATGTGCGAACCGTCCAAGGGCTCGTCGAGGGCTCTGTTCTGGGCGCATACCGGTATCGTCGCTACGAAACCGCCGACGGCTTCAATAGGCCGTCGGCTTTTTACATGCATGTGGGCGACGACCACGATCGCGCCTCCGTGGACGACGGAGCCACTCGAGGGCGGCACCTCGCCGCCGCGGCCGGCACGGCCCGCGACCTCGTCAACCGGGGCAGTTTCAATCCCCCGACGTTCCCGGTCCCCACGTGGGCACCGACGGAGGCCGCCAATGATCGACCCGTCGTGCTGGCCGGAAAAGGGAGGGGGTTCGACACGGGCGGCCTCTCCCTGAAGGACACGAAGGACTCGATGGACAGGATGAACGCCGACCTTGGCGGGGGGCGGCTACGGTCGGCACGTTCGAGGTTCCGGCTGAACTGGACAGGCCCCTCCACGTGGTCGGCCTGCTGCCCGCCACCGACAACCGCCCGGGCCGCAAGGCCTACGTGCCGGGCGACGTCGCACGCATGCATTCCGGGGCGACCGTTGAGGTGATGAACACCGACGCGGACGGACGCCTGCTCCTGGCCGACGCCCTCTCCTATTCGTACTTCTCCCCTTAACCTGATACGATCCTTCATGCGAATTCAGCGACCCACATTCCAGCGCCCCGAACCGCCGGCCCCAAACGGAGCGCCCACCCGCGTTGCCATCACGCTGGGCGACCCGAACGGGATTGGCCCCGAGGTGGTACTTAAGAGCCTGCACGACCCCGGCCTGATGCCGTCGATGACACCGGTTCTCGTCGGATCGGCCCACGTGCTCCGAGTGCACGCCGACGTGCTGGGCTTCTCGGACCTCGACATCCATGTGGTGGAGGAGGTGCCGGACGAAGTGCCCCACGGGGACGTCGCTGTGCTCGACGTCGCCGAGGACCCGGAGCCGCCGGTTATGTTCGGGTCCGTCACTGTGGAGGGGGGGCGTCTGGCCATGCGGGCCGTGGAGCGGGCCGTGGAGGCGTGCCGGGCCGGAACCGTCGACGCGATGGTGACCGCGCCCATCTCAAAGGATGCCGTCCAGCGGGCCGGATACGACGTGCCGGGCCACACCGAGTTTATCGCGGAAAAAACCGGCAGCCCCCGCCCCACGATGATGATGGTGGCCGGCGGGCTCCGCGTGGGGCTCGTGACGAGCCACATTCCGCTGTCGGAGGTGCCCTCCGCGGTTACCGAGGAGGCCATTCTTGAGAAACTTCGCGTCATCGACGCCTCCCTGCGCGACGACTTCGGGATCGAGCAGCCCAAGATCGCCGTCTTCGGGCTCAATCCGCACGCTGGGGAGGCGGGCACATTCGGCCCCGAGGAGGAAGAGATCGTTGCTCCAGCCCTTCAGGCTGCCCGCCAGGAGGGATTTCGAGTGGAGGGGCCGCTCGCGGCGGATGGGTTTTTTGGCACTCAGCTCGACGCGGACTACGACGCCACCCTGGCGATGTACCACGATCAAGGTCTGGTGCCCTTTAAGGCCCTTGCCTTCGACCACGGCGTCAATTACACGGCGGGACTGCCCATCGTGCGCACCTCCCCCGATCACGGCACGGCCTATGGCATTGCCGGCAAGGGCATGGCCCTGCCGGGAAGCACGCGCAACGCGCTGGAGCTCGCCGTGGCCATTGCCCGTCACCGCCGTCAGAAGGCTGAACCGGCGACGTGATTCGAGACCCCTCTTCGGCGCGACGCACTCCCGTAGCGGGGGCGACCGTAGCGGGTGCGACACGGACGGGTCCCCCCCACATGCCCCGTTCGTGGAGGGCCGCAGGGCCGTGGGGCAGATCGTCTCCGATTGAGAACGCTCGGCGTGCACATCCGAAGAGGCAAGCGCCGACCGTACGACGGGCTTCTCCCTCCTTCGGTCCGAGGAAAGAGAATTGCCGTAGGGATTTAGCACGCATACTGAATGGCAGGCTTGACCCTTCTCCGGCGGGCCGTGATCTCGTAGGCCCGTCTGTTTGTTAGCTTTCGTCCCGGCCGTGATCGACTTCGACAACGTCTCGGTTTCCTTTGCCCTGCCGAATGGAGAGCGACGCTCTGTCTTGGAGGAGGTGTCGTTTCACATCGGTCGCTCGGAGAAGGCCTATCTCGTCGGTCCCACGGGAAGTGGCAAGAGCACCATTCTGCGCCTGCTCTACATGGACCTGTTTCCCGATTCCGGGGTCGTCCACATTGGGGACTACGCCTCCGATCGGATTGCGGAGGACGACATTCCGTACCTCCGGCGTTCGATTGGGGTCGTCTTTCAGGATTTCCAACTCCTCCCCGACCGGAACGCGTACGAAAACGTCGCCTTCGCGCTCTATGCCACCGGCAAGTCAAGGTCGGAGATCCAAAGCCGGGTCACCAAGGCGCTTGGCCGCGTGGGGCTCAGTCACAAGCGCCGCAACTACCCCCACGAGCTCTCCGGAGGAGAGCAGCAGCGCGTCGTCATCGCGCGGGCCATCGCCAACGATCCCTGGGTGCTGCTAGCCGATGAGCCGACGGGCAATCTCGACCCGGCCGTGGCCGATGAGATTCAGGAGCTTCTCCTCGACCTGCACCGACAGGGCATGACGCTCTTCGTGGCGACCCACGATCACCGCCTCGTCAAGTCCTACCCGGCCCGCACCCTCGCTCTGATGAATGATCAGGTCGTCGAGATTGACCCGGAGACGTTGTAATACGGTTTCCGCCTCGTAGTATCGTAGTGCGCCTCGACCGACCTGTTCACCGCGGAAGGGGCCGACGGTCGTAACGGGATCCACGCAAAAGGGTGGAAAGTTGGGTCGCATGTCGATTCTGTGAGTTGGCGGAGGAGCGGTTGCCATGAAATGC
>CAZRPQ010000196.1:0-5236 GCA_964601725.1 uncultured Salinivenus sp.
AACGTGACGGACGCCATTTTTCTCGTGGACGTGGTGGGGACGGGGCCGGGCGCCGAGTTTCGCTTCGAGCGGCTCAGTGCGTCCTACGAGGCGAAGACGGGCCTCACGACCGGCGAGGTCCAGGGCCAAACGCCCCGTGAGGTCCTCGGAGACGGCCCGGGGAGGGAGCTGACGGCCAGCCTCCACCGCTGTGTGGAGAACGAGGCGCCGGTCACGTACGAAGAAGACGTCGTCGTGGACGGAGAGACCCGCATCTGGCAGACGAGCCTCGCGCCGGTCCTCGTCGGCGGGGCGGCCGAGCGGATCGTCGGCATCGGGCGCGACATTACCGAGCGGGTCGAGCGGGAGCGGGAGCTCGAGCGCAAGAACGCCCGGCTCGACAGCTTCGCCGGCCTCGTGTCCCACGACCTCCGCAACCCGCTGAACGTAGCGACGGGGCGCCTCTGTCTGGCCCGGGAGGAGGAAGACCTCAGCCACCTAGCGGCCGTGGAGCGCTCCCTGAGCCGCATGGACGCGATCATCGAGGACGTGCTCACCCTCACGTGGGGCGGGCGCGACATCGGCCTCGAAGAGCTGTCGACCCGCAGCCTCGCATCTCTTGCCGAGACGAGCTGGGACCACGTCGACACCGCCGGGGCCACCCTTCGGCTTGGCGACCTGCCCCGCCTCCGGTGCGACGAAGATCGGCTCCGGCGGCTGCTGGAAAACCTGTTCCGCAACGCCGTGGAGCACGGCGGGGAAGCCGCGACGGTCCGCGTCGGAGGGCTGCCGGACGGCTTCTACGTGGAGGACGACGGGCCGGGCCTTCCCGAGGGCAGCCACGAGTCGGTCTTCGAGGCAGGCTATTCTTCCAGCGACGAGGGCACCGGACTGGGCCTTTCGATCGTGAACTCCATCGCGGAGACGCACGGGTGGACCCTCACGGCCACTGAGAGCTCGGTGGGCGGGGCCCGGTTCGAAGTCACGGGCGTCGACGTGGAGGCCCGCGACAGAGTAACTCCGTAGCCGCACCGGCAGAGGACCGGGGGTTCGATGCGGGTCCCACGAGCGGGTCGTGAGGTCAGGTTCCAGCACTGCCCGCAGAAAGCGCCCCCCCTGACCCCGAGCGGGATCGCCCCCAGCCAGATCCGGCTTCTCATCGAATCCGGTAGGCCGGAAGAGGGATCTCTCCGATCAGACGTCCAGACGCCGCCGTCCTCGCCCCGCGTCTCGCCTGCGAACACTGAAGAGCACCCCGGTGTATTACTAGACCGTAACAGATCTTAAGTTTTTAGACGGACGTGCCCGTCCCTGCCCGTTTTTCCTTGGTCCAGTTGCCCTCTCCCTGAGTGACCCCCGTGCTGTGGGAGGGTGGCCCGCGTCGTCCCCCTCCGAGAAGTGAATCTCATAACCGTGCCGCAGCTTCTATCTGCTGAGTCGCTTTTCGTCCTTCATGTCACAGTGTTTGCCGTCGCGACCCTCGCCTGCCTGGCCGGCGCCTGGCGGGCCCGGAAGGTCGAGAGTCCCGACGTGCGCCGGGGCCTGATTGGCCTCCTCGGAGCAAGCGGCCTCTGGGCTGGAGCCCACGTCGGCATGTTCCTCGTCTCCTCCCCCTTCCTCAAGACCCGCCTCTACGAAGCGGGCCTCGTCGTCGGGTTTGCGACCGTCTGGGCCTGGCTCTACTTCTGTTCTGCTTACAGCGGGCGCTCGCTGCACCGAAGCCGGACGGGCCGCGCGGGGGCCCTCCTCCTGTTCGGCACGGTAACGCTGACGAAGCTGACCGGCCCCTGGCACGGGCTCTACTTTTCGGCGGAGATCCTGGAGGCACCGTTCCTGCACCTGTCGGTGGACCACCACGTCTTGTACTGGGGCGTCATCGCCCTGTCCTACGAGCTGGCGGCGGTCGGTTTCTTCATGCTGTATGAGCCCCTGCGCCGGATGAAGATGGGGAGCGGGCAGCTGGCGGGCCTGTTTGGCCTGACCGTTCTGCCGATGGCGGCCAACGCGCTGGGGTACGCCAGCCCGTGGCTGGTGGACGTAGGCCACGAACCGCTGGGCATCGCAGCTTTCGCCATCGGGGTGCTGTTCGTCTACGGCGGGCAGTTCGAGGAGCTGGGACGGATCGGTCGGTCCGAGAAGCCGGTCCTGGTGCTTTCCGGAACGGTGCGGGTGCAGAACTACAACGAGCAGGCGGCCACGCTCTTCCCGCAGCTCGAGACCCAAGCGGCGATCGGGTCCCCCCTATCGGAAGTGCTCCCGAACGTGGCGGAGGCCCTGTCCGCAGGGGCCGAGGAAGGCGGCCCCCGGAAGAGGGCCCCTGCCGTGCCGGTCGAACAGGGGGAGGCGACCCGGCACTACCGCCCCGGAGAGATCCGACTCGAGAGCGATCTCGACCGGCGAGGGCTCCAGCACCAGCTGGTCGTGCTCGACGACGTGACCGAGCGGAAGCAGGAGCAGAAGCTCCGACTTCTGGCCCGAGCGCTCGAAGAGGTTGACGACACGGTGGTGATTGCCGACCGAGAGGGAAAGATCCAGTACGTGAACGAGGCCTTTGAGCGAAGTACCGGCTACGCCGAAGAGGAGGTCCTCGGGAAAATGCCGCGGGTCTTTCAGTCCGATGAGTACGGCACGGAGTTTTACGAGGAGCTCTGGGAGGTCATCCTCTCGGGGGAGACGTTCCGGGGAGACATTACCAACGTGCGGAAGGACGGGACCCAGTACATATCCGCCGAGCAAATCGCTCCCATCACCGACGGGGAGGGAGCGATTACCCATTTTGTGTCGACCGGCCGGGACGTGACCGAGAAGCGAAAGCGAAAGGAAACGCTGCAGCACCAGAAAACCCTCCTGGAACAGACCCAGCGGCTGGCGGGAGCGTGGGAGGTAGATCTTGAGGCCGAAGAGATGTCCTGGTCGGACAAGATCTATGAAATCCACGAGCTTGACCCCTCGACGGAGCTGACCGCAGAGGAAAGCTTTCAATTCTGCGCGCCACAGGCACGCCAAAAGGTCCAGGAGGCGTTCGAGCGGTGCACCGAAGAGGGGGTGCCCTACGACCTGGAGCTCCCGATTGTCACCGCGGAGGGGAACCAGCGGTGGGTGCGCACCGTCGGCGCCCCGGCCGAGACCTCGGGCGGAGAGGTGACGAAGGTGGCGGGAGCTTTCCAGGACATCACCGAGCGCAAAGAGGCCGAGGAGGAGCTCCGGCACAGCCGCGAGCAGTTGTCAATGGCCGTGGAGGGGGGCAACATCGGCACCTGGAACTGGGACCTGGAGACCGACGAGGTAATTTTCAACCGGCGGTGGGCCGAGATGCTGGGCTACTCGCGCGAGGAGCTGGATTTCGACTTCAGCACCTGGGAGGAACTGGTGCACCCGGAGGACCTGCCTCGCGCCCTGAAGGTGCTGGAGACCTACATCGAGGGAGAGACCGGCACCTACAACCCGGAGATCCGGATGCGAACGAAGTCCGGCGAGTGGACGTGGATTCAGACGATTGGCAAGGTGGTGGAGCGGGACGCTGGCGGGGCCGTCACCCGCGCCGCGGGCATCCACCTCGACATCGACGAGCGAAAGCGGGCCGAGGAGGAGTTGCGGCGCAGCCGCGAGCGCTACCGGTCGCTCTTCCGCGACTCCACCGACGCGATTCTGGTCCACGACCTGGAGGGCCGGATTCAGGAGGCCAACCCCCAGGCCGAGTCGCTCTTTGGCCGCGAGGCGGGGGAGCTCGAAGGCCAGTCGGTCCGCGACCTCCACGCTCCGGAGGAGCAAGGCACCGCCCGGGAAAAGCTCCGAGCCCTCCGGGCCGGGGAGTCCTACCAGGCCGTCTCCCGGTACGAGCGGGCCGACGGATCAACCTTCTGGGGCGAGATCTCCGCCAGCGCGGCCCACATTGGGGGCGAGACGGTGGTGCGTACCTTGATCCGGGACGTGACCGAGCGGGAAAAGAGTCGGCAGCAACTCGAGCGCTACCACAAGTACACCGACCGCCTGCTCAATGCGATCGACGATTTCTTCTTCGTCTTGGACGAGGAGGGCCAGCTTGAGCGATGGAACGGCCACGTTCCGAGGGTGACCGGCTACTCAGGCGAGGAGATCGGGGAGATGAGCGCCCTGGACTTCGTGCCCGAAACGGAACGAGAGCGAGTCGCGGAAGAGATCACGGAGGCGTTCACGACCGGCAGCGGGCGGATCGAGGTCCCGCTCCTCCGAAAAGACGGGACGACGGTGCCCTATGAGTTTGCGGGAAATCTCGTCGACCATCCGGAGGGAGGGCTCCGGGTGGTGGGCATCGGCCGGGACATCGCTGAGCGCAGGCGACGCAAAAAACGACTGGAGCGGCAGAACGACCTCTTCGAACGGGCCCAGGAGATTGCCAGCGTCGGTGCCTGGGAATATGACGTGCAGGCCGATGAGTCGACCTGGACCGAGAAGGCCTACCAACTCGCTGGACTCCCGATGAGCGTGGACACGAGTCCCGAGAATACCTTCGAGATTTACCATCCCGACGACCGTCCCCGAGTGCGGAAGGCGTTCAGTCGGGCCGTGGGGGAGGGAGAATCGTTCGACCTCGAGGTCCGGATCGTCGCCGATGAGGAGACAGAGTGGGTCCGGGTCCGCGGGGAGCCGCAGCGCGAGGATGGGGAGATCGCCAGGGTCCGCGGAACGATCCGGAACATCACCGAGCGGAAGCAGCGAGAAGAGCGTCTCCGGCGGCGGCGCCAGATGGTCGAGTCGCTCTACGACGCGACCAGCCGCCTGCTCCGGGCCGAAAGCCGCGAGGACGTCTCCGACCGCATCCATGAGGTGGTGGGGGAGGTCTTCGGCTATCCGCTCGGCCACACCAGCTTTGTGGACGAGGGGGTCGTTGTGCCGGAGCGGACCGAAGCCACAGCGGATCTCCGGATGCCCCAGCCCGAGCCGCACCCGACAGACAGGGACACCGTAGTGGCCCGGGCCCTCCAGGCCGGCAAGGCAGTGGTCGTCGAGCGCATCGACGCCCTCGACAACGACATCGATTACGGGGACGTGCGCTCCGCGGCGGGCGTGCCGATCGGAGAATGGGGCGCCCTGGTGGTTGGAAAGACCCGGGAGGGAGACTTCAACCGGCTGGAACTGCACCTCCTGGAGGTGCTGGGAAGCTACGCCGCCCTGGTGCTCGACCGCCTCGACCGGGAGGAGACGCTCGTGGAGGCGAAGGAAGCGGCGGAGAAGGCCAACCGGGTGAAGTCGTCGTTCCTCGCCAACATGAGCCACG
>CAZRPQ010000197.1:0-5234 GCA_964601725.1 uncultured Salinivenus sp.
CGGACGGCCTGCTGATGTCGGTGCCGGGCGGGCCCCGGGCCGTGGAGTTTCACCCGCCCACGTCCAGCGGCCGCGAGGACTGCCAGCAGCGGTTGATCATGCCCCCGGTCGTCGATCCCTGGGCTCAGCTCGATCGGCTTGACTGGGACAAACCGATCGCCATCTCCGAAACTAGTTCACGCTCCTGTCCGGTGTGGAACTGGTTCGACAATCCCGACGGAGACGGACTGCTCCGCATCCCGGGGTCGCCGAACACGCAACGCTACTGGCTCGACCATGCCTTGGCGGTGGCCAAGGACCACCCCATGGAGTTCATCGTGCAGTCGCTGTACGAGGACTATCGCCCGGTGGGGCGCACATTTCTCCAAAACGTCGACAATCCGCTCGCCTACAATGCCATCAATCTGTGGCCCTGCTCCGGCCTGTACGCGCGGGACGGAGCCCCCAAAACCAAGGTCCTCTCCCGGTGGCGAGACGCGGTGCAGTGAGTCGCCCCCATCGGTCACAAAAACGGAAGCAGTAGACCGTGGCGCATAGCAATTGCTGCACCTGAACCCCCGGGCTGCTGCCGCTTTCGTGCGATTGAGGGAAGGCACGTTTGAATGTTTTCCCGCCCGGCTCCCGTAAGTTTACTCATTACGGTGTAGCCGGTGCATTCTTCTGCGGATCACTTGCGTGCCGCATTTGATCGGGTCGTTTCACACCCCACCGGTTTACCCGTGATGCGTCGTTCGTTCCTCCTCGGTCCGCTCGAAGAGGGTGGCGAGGAGGGATCGGTCGGCCTCCGTGAAGGCTGTGTCGCGGCGGGCCATGACGCGCTCGGCCACCTCGCAGGCCTTGTCGAGCCGGTACTCGGTGAGGCCGGAGGCGCCGCCCCACGAGAACGGGGGCACGTAGCGGGGCGGAAAGTCGCCGCCGAACAGGTTGCAGTTCGTCCCCACAACGGTGCCGGTGTTGAACATGGTGTTGATGCCGCACTTCGAGTGGTCGCCCATGAAGAGCCCCGCAAACTGGCGGCCCGTGCCCACGAAGCGCTCGTCGGCCGCGGCGTAGGCCGACACCTCGCCGTAGTCGTTTTTGAGGTTCGAGTTGTTCGTGTCGGCCCCGAGGTTGCACCAGCGCCCAAGGACCGCATGCCCCAAAAAGCCCGGGTGGCTCTTGTTGGAGAACCCCTGCAGGATGGTGTCGTGGACCTCCCCGCCAATCTTGCACCACGTGCCCGTGGCGGTTCCTTCCACGTCCGCCCCAGTCTTGACGTGCGTCTTGGGCCCAATGACGCACGGCCCCTGCAGCACGGCCCGCTCGTGAACGATCGCGTCCGGGCCCACGGAGATGGGGCCGTCCTCGGCATTGAGGATTGCGCCGGGCCGGACGGTGGCGCCCTCGCCGAGATGGATCTGAGCGTCGTGCACGCTCGTGACGCTGTCGTGCACCGTGGCGTGGGAGCGCTCCGGAAGCGGACGACGGGGGGGCGTCCCGGTACGCGTCTCTACGTCGCGGGCGAGCGTGAACCGCAGCGTGTCGAGCAGGTGCCAGGGCCGCCCCAGAAGGCGAGCATTGTCGAGCTCGGTCGTGGGACGGTCGCTGAAGACATCCGCCGTGAGGGCCGGACGGGCGAGCACGTCGTCGGGCAAGTGGGTCGCCGCAGCGGGCATCCACGCCGCCACGAGGATGTCGTCTTGGACGAAGGCGCGGGCCTCTCCCGATCGAGTACTCTCCGCCAGTTGGGCCAGAGCGTCCCCTGCCTCCGCCACGAACCGCCCGTTCACGAAGAGCACATCGGCGCGGTCCGGCAGCGCATTGACGGCGGCTGCTGGGTGGGCGCGGCGCGTCACATCGGCCACGAGCGGACGGGCGTGGAGGACGAGGCCGGTCGGATCGAGCGCGTCGCGGGTGGTTTCCAGCACAGTGCGCCCGCTGAGGCGCAGGTCGTACGCGGCCCGCGTCTCGACGAGCGGGCGCAGGCCGGGAACGCGGTCGTCTTCAAAGAGGCAAAGATGCATGGGTCGAAGGCAAATTGCCGGATGAAAGAGGTCAGCAGTGAGCGCAACGTGCGCCCCCGAAAGGTAAGAAACGGAACAGGAGATGTCACGGCGAACAGGTACCGAGCATGACCCCGACCGAGGTTCCTGCTCCAGTGGTGCCTTGAGCCTGAGGCATTCGCTGAAAATAGCCTTTCCAGTACCGGTCTCGGCTCCGCATCGGTTCACCAATCGAGTTCCCAAATTGTAAAACAATTGCTCCAAGGGACCACGGGCACAATGGTGCCTAAACTCCGTCGACGATTGCTCGTTAAGCCTTTTGAAATAAAGATTTCCCCGACGATTACACCAAAGGCATTCGGCATCTACAACCAACCTCCCCGAACCACCATGCAATTTTTCGTCGACACGGCCGACCTGGACGAGATCCGAGAAGCAAACGACATGGGCGTCCTCGACGGGGTGACCACGAATCCCTCCCTCGTGAAGGACGAAGGCAACGTTGACTTCCACGAACACGTCTTCACGATCTGCGAGATCGTGGACGGGGACGTGTCCGCCGAGGTGACGGCCACCGACTTCGACGGCATGATGGAGGAGGCCCGTCAGTTGTATCAGATCCACGAGAACGTCGTGGTGAAAATTCCCTTGATCAAAGACGGCATCAAAGCCCTGCGGGCGCTGGACGAGGAGGGCATTGAGACGAACTGTACCCTCTGCTTCTCCCCTACGCAGGCGCTGCTCGCGGCAAAGGCTGGCGCCGACTACATCAGTCCGTTCCTCGGCCGCGTCGACGACATCTCGTCCGACGGCATGGGGCTGGTCGAGGAGATCGTTCAGATCTACGACAGCTACGACTTCGACACCGACGTTCTGGCGGCCTCGATTCGCCACCCCACCCACGTGAAGCGGGCCGCCCTGGCCGGGGCCGACGTGGCCACGATGCCCTTCGAGACGCTTCTCAACCTGCTGGATCATCCCCTCACCGATCGTGGCCTGGAGCGCTTTCTCGAGGACTGGCGGGAGTACAAGGACGCCCGGAAGGCCGAGGCCGGCCTCGCGTAGGAGCCGACGGACGAACCGAGCTTCCCTCTCCAGTGCCGAGCAGACGGATTTAACATCAGGACGGGTCGCCCCACCGCTCGATGTCTCCGAGACGGCCGAAGTCCCATCGCCGTACCAGGCGCCAGACGAACGTCGACGCCCCCCGTCGCCCCCCAGTTTAACCCCCGTGGTCCACACTCACCTGTATGAAGTTTCTCGCCCTCGGAGACACGGACGGCATCGGCGCGAGCTGTCACTTTCTCGACCTCAACGGCACCGGCCTCATCCTCGATTCCGGCACCGATCCGCAGCGCGAGGGCCCCGACTCGCTCCCCCGGTTCGACTGGGTGCGTGAGCGGGCCGACAGCTACGTCGACCACGCCCTCATCACGCACGCCCACCACGACCACATGGGCAGCCTGCCGGTCCTGGTGCGCCGGTTTCCGCACGCAATGGCGCACATGACCGACGCGACGAAGAAGCTGCTCGACTTCCTGCTCCCCGCCTCGGCGCGCCTCCAGGAGAAGCGTCGTGAACGGGGCGAGACGTCCCATGACCCCCTGTTTACCGAGGAGGAACTCGAGGCCTTGCACCACCTCTACCTCACCCACGACCTCGGCAGCAACTTTGAGCTCACGGGGCCGAAGGGGGCCGCACCCGTCACCGGCCAGTTTTACTCCGCCGGCCACATTCTTGGCTCCGCCGGGGCGGAGCTCCGCTTTGAGGAGTGGGGTCGTGAGCGGCGGCTCTTCTACACCAGCGACACGAACATGCAGGCCCAGACCATTATCCCAGGGGGCGAGTATCCGGACACGACGGACCTCCTGATCCTGGAGACGACCCACGGTGCGGAGGCCGAGCCCGAAGAGACCAACCGGCCGGAGGAACGCGAGCGATTCAAGGAGACCCTCGCCCGGGTGCTCGCCCGCGGGGGCACCGCCCTGATTCCGGTGTTCGTGATGGGGCGCGCCCAGGAGATGCTCGTGCTCCTCGGTCAGTTGAAGCGGGACGGTGCGATTCCGAGGAGCGTGCCCATCTACACGGCGGGCTCCATGCGGGCCATCGCGGAGATCTACGACGAGACCCGTAACACGACGCCCCGTGTCGACCCTAGCGAGGAGGTCTTTGCGGTGGAGCAGGAGCGCGTGCCTTACGAGGCGGAGGCCAAGCGGGAAATTCTCGACGGCCCCGGCATCATGGTGGTCAGCAGCGGCATGATGCTGGAGCCGACGCTGTCGAACGTCCTCGCCCGCCGCATCGTCGAGAACGAGGAGGACGCAATCCTGCTCGTAGGCCACCCGGCGGAGGGCACCCCGGCCCGTCGGCTGAAGGAGGCGGCCGAAGAGGGACCGGGCGCCCCGGTGATGCTGGCGGAGGGACACGGGCCCCAGCCGCTGTACTGCACCGTCGATCGTTTTCGGTTCTCCGGCCACAGCGACCGCCGCGACCTCCTCTCCCTCGTCGAGCGCATGAACCCCGACACGGTGCTCCTCGTCCACGGCGACCCCGAGGCCCGGTCGTGGATGGCCGAACACATTGAGGCCAACCACCCTGACACGGACGTCCACCAGCCCGACTGGGGAAGTGTGATTGAGGTGTAGCCGAGCAGTCTGCGCCGCGCGTTTACCTATGGAGATCGGGTGGTGTGGAGAAGTGCCCCTGTAGAATGTGATACGTACTGCGTATTTCGTTAGGACTCATGCAGTTGAAGTCGTTATCCATCGGAAGTTTGACCCTTTCGCCGGTGAAGCTCCGACTCGCCTGCCAACGTAGGAAATGAAGTCATTCTGAGGGAGCTTGCGACCGAAGAATCTCCTTGAAAACGGCAAAAGTAACGGAAAACCGCCTCTGCCTTGCGGGGTCATTTCCGCCTTATTCGGAGAGATTCTTCGACTCCGCTACGCTCCGCTCAGAATGACCTGTATTCATTGGGAGCTTCACCGGCGAGCGACGAGCTTCCAGCCCGGTAGCCAGCTCAAGTGCGTAAGTCCCATTCGTACTGCATAACTTGGATCGCTGGCGCCCCAGTCCCCAACGCTCAACCCTCAACGCTCAACCCCCAACGCCCAACCCTCAACACCCAACCCTCAACCCAAAACGCGGGCCCCATGCCGACGACTCAAACGGATTCTCAGCACGCGCTCCACGATCGACTCGCCCCGCGCATTGCGGGCGAACTGCACACCGACGAGATGATGCGGGCGCTCT
>CAZRPQ010000198.1:0-5226 GCA_964601725.1 uncultured Salinivenus sp.
ACCGACCGCTTCCTGCCGGACAAGGCCATCGACGTGATGGACGAGGCCGGGGCGCGGGTACACCTCTCCAACATCAAGGTGCCGCCCGAGATTCTGGAGCTCGAGGAGAAAATCGAGGACGTTCAGGACGAGAAGAATCAGGTCGTGAAGAGCCAGCGCTTCGAAGAGGCGGCCCGGCTCCGCGACAAGGAAAAGACGCTCCAGGAGGAGCTGGAGCAGGCCAAGCAGAACTGGCACGAGCGCGCAGAAACCGAGGTTCACGACGTGACCTCCGAAGAGATCGCGCAGGTCGTGGCTATGATGACCGGCATCCCGGTCGACAAGATTAGCGAACCGGAGCAGCAGAAGCTCCTCAAGATGGAGGAGTCGCTCAAGGAGCACGTCGTGGGGCAGGACGAAGCCATCGAGAAGTTGTCGAAGGCCATCCGCCGCACTCGTGCTGGCCTGAAGGACCCCGAGAAGCCGATCGGTTCCTTCATCTTCCTCGGGCCCACCGGCGTGGGGAAGACAGAGCTGGCGAAGGTGCTCACCGAGTATCTCTTCGACTCGCAAGACTCCCTCATTCGGATCGACATGAGTGAGTACATGGAGAAGTTCTCCGTAAGTCGGCTCGTGGGGGCCCCGCCGGGGTACGTGGGCCACGAAGAGGGAGGCCAGCTCACCGAGAAGGTGCGCCGGAAGCCCTACTCTGTAGTGCTGCTCGACGAGATCGAGAAGGCCCACCCGGATGTCTCCAACATTCTTCTCCAGGTGCTGGACGACGGGATTCTAACGGACGGCATGGGTCGGGAGGTCGACTTCCGAAACACGATCTTGATCATGACCTCCAACATTGGCACGCAGGACATCAAGTCCTTCGGCCAGGGGATTGGGTTCGACCAGACGGACGGTGAGGAGATGGACTACACGTCCATGAAGTCCACCGTTCAGGATGCCCTGAAGAACGTCTTCAATCCGGAGTTCCTGAACCGGCTCGACGATGTGATCGTCTTCAACCCGCTCAACAAGGAGAACATCTTCGACATCATCGACATCATGTCGGAGGATCTCTTCGATCGGGCGGAGGAGCTCGGGCTCGACCTTGAGTTCGACGAGGCCGCGAAGGAATTCTTGACGGACAAAGGTTTCGATCAGAAGTACGGGGCGCGCCCACTCCGCAGGGCCCTTCAGAAGTACGTGCAGGACCCGATGGCCGAGGACATTCTCCACGACGAGATTACGGAGGGCGACACGGTGCTCATCACCCACGACGGCGAGTCGGAGGAGCTTTCCTTTGAGGTGAAGGAGGGGGAAGCCCCCACCGAGACGACCGGCACCGAGACGGACGGTCCCCAAAACGGTGAGCCGGACATCTCGGCCGAAGAAGTCGCCGGAGAAGCACCGACCGACACCAACGGTTCGGGGTCCGAAGAGGCCTCCGCCGCGGCCGACGAGGAGTAGCGTCTGTCCCCATTCTGTCTGTTCGCCCCTCCGTTCGGCGTAGCCGAGCGGAGGGGTTTTCTATTGACGGCGCTCATTCCGGCGGGCTCGACCCGTCCGGGGAGGAGAGGCGAACCGTGTGCATGCGCTCTCCGGCCTCCGCCGCCCCAACAGCAACCGGAATCTCGTGGCGGAACGGAGGCCCGTCCGTCACGAAGGTGTGGAAGGCGCCGTGCTCGCCGCAGGGGTCGACCTCGTCGGGCAGGTCGTTGAGAAAGGCCTCGTCGTAGGTGCGGCCGGCGAACGCCGCGTCGAGCTGGGTCGTGTCGACGGCCGTGACCACGGCCCGGTAGCCGCGCTCCAAGAACCGACGCGCCAGCCACGTCGTGTCGCGCTGCCAGAGGGGGAAGAGCGCCGTCGCGCCAAGGGCCTCGATCGCCTGCTCGCGGTAGGCACGCACGTCCTCGAGGAAGAGGTCGCCCGCGACGACGGTCGAAAACCCTTCCTCAAGCAACGGGGTCAGGGCCGCGTCGAGCCGGGCCTCGTACACCTCGTTCGAAGGCATGGACGGCACCCGCATCACGCGCAACGGAACGCCGAGCGCGTCGGCCTGTCGCCGAATGAGCCGGAGCGGCGTGCCGTGCATCGTGACACGCTCCTCGTCCTCGACGACGGTCGTGAGCAGCGCTTCGATGCGCCGGGGGGACTGGCTATGCAGCACGTCGAGGGCGAGGGTCGCATCCTTGCCCCCACTCCACAGAAGTACGAAACCGTCTTGGGAATCCGGGGCGGGCATGAGGACGCCGTGGGAAAGCTGATCAACGCTGTGCGAGGGAGAAGCGGTTGGCCGTGTCGTCGGTAGGGCAGACGGCTGACCGCGAACGGCCGACGGCGGTCGGCGGGCGTCGCCTCAGACAAGACGCTGCGAGGCGATTACGACGAGACGTCCTCATCGCCCCCGTTCTCTGCGACGAGGGACTGGCCGAAGGACTTCACCGTGCAGACGGGACAGGGGGCCTGGCGAATGACCTTCTCTGCCACACTGCCCATGAGCATCCGCTCCAGGCCCGTGCGGCCGTGCGTGGCAATCATGACGAAGGCGGCCTCCCTCTCCTCCGCGACGGCGAGAACCCGCTCGGCCGGCTGCCCCGACTCCGCCATGATCGAGACATCGATTCCCTCCGCCCGCAGCGACTCCACCTCCTCGTCGAGCACCTTCTGGGCCCGGTCCCCGAGCTTCCCGGCGTCCGGGAGCGACGAGTACCCCCCGTATGCATCGGGCACCCCCGTCACCTCCACGACGTGAAGAACGGTCACGTCCATGCCGTAGACCGACGCAATCTCCCGTGCGTGAGCCAGCAGGCGGGCCCGATGCTCGGAAAAGTCCACCGGGACCAGCATGGTCCCTCCCTCCATGGCCTCGGGCGCCACCGCCCCGCGCCCTACGGTGACGACGGGAGACGGGGCCTTTCGCACCACTTCTTCGGCCACGCTGCCCAGCATGAGCCGGCGCACGCCCCGGTGCCCGTGGGTCCCCAGCACCACGAGATCTACGTCGTGCTCGACCCCGTAGGTGAGGATGCCCCCTGCCGCCGAGGGATGCGCAACGGCGTACTCCTGGATGCGGGACTCGGCGAGCGGGAACGACTCCCCCCGAATCAACCCGTGTAGATCCGAAAGGAGGTCGGCCTCCTCAATTTCGACCACGTCGGTGGGCTCCACGTCTCGGTTCTCCACGCGAATCACGTGAAGGGTCGCGTCAAAGTGGTCAGCCAGGTGCGTGGCATGGCGACGGGCGTGCTCTGCACAGTCGGACCCGTCGGTGGGAAACAGAATGCGGTCAACGGAGATCATGCGCCGACGGGACGATGATGAGACGATTCAGGTTGAAAATTAGCCTTCGTGTTCTTCCGTGGCGTGGGCCTCGGGCGCTGCGATGGATTCGCCGAAGGCCTTCATTGTGAGCACGGGACACCCGGCGTGCCGGACGACCTTTTCGGCCACACTTCCCAGCAGAAACCGATCTAGACCCGTGTATCCGTGGGTCGACATTGCCACGAGGTCAATCTGATGGGCCTCGGCGAACTCGACAATGGCCGGGGCCGCATTCCCCACGGTTACGTGCGACCGCACGTCCACAGCCGGCCCCTCCGTGTCCGACACAAAATCGTCCAGCCGTTCCTGCACCTTCTGTTCAATGTCCGGCTCCATGTCGTAAATCGACTCCACTCCTCCGACATAGAAGGCCGGGTGGATGTGCTCGGCAATTACGTGAAGCGCATCTATCGGGGCGTCGTAGAGGGCTGCCCACTCTTTCGTGGCGCGCAGGGCCTCTCGGGAGTACTCGGAGAAATCGACGGGAGCGAGAATCCGGTCGACAGCCCCCGGCGAGGAGGGGGAGGGGCGGTCTTCTTCGCCGCGAACGGTAAGCACCGGCTGCTCGGCCCGGCGCACCACCTCCTCGGCCACACTTCCGAGCAGGATCCGGCTCGGCCCGCGGCGGCCGTGCGTGCCCAAGACAATCAGATCGACGCCGGCCTCAGCGGCATAGTTCATGATTGCGGGACTGGGCGACACGTCGCGGCGCACTACTTCCTCGACGGAGACGGCGTCGAGGGCGTCGGCCGAGACGGTCCCGTCTTCCTCCAGCGACTCGCGAAACGCGGACAGGCCCTCGGCGGGGGCTCGGTCGCCGTCTGCGTCGAGGCCCTCGTGCAGGACCTCGGCGTGAAGGACGTGCAGCGTGGCCCCGGTGCGGGCGGCCACACCGAGGGCGTAGCGGGTCGCCTGGTCGGACACCGGGGAAAAATCACGGGCGATTAGCAGATCATCAATCGAAAGCATGGGGATGAAAGGCGTCGTTGATGGAAGAGGCGAAGGTCGACACCGGCGTGCCGACAGCGGTACAAAACCTATCTCTCGCCCTCCCCAATGTCTACACGGAAGAATCCCTGCACCTATTGCGGCAATCCTGCACGTTCCGGTGGGGCTTTTTCCCACGCTCCCCGGCCGTCTTCATCGTGGTCTTTGCGCACGATCGCCCGGACGACAGCGGCATCTCCGTTCAGGAGAGGGCCCTCTCGGAGACGCACGTCGGCAGGGTCGCACCGGAGGATCTCGTCGTCCGCGAAGGCCGCGCGCACCTCGTCGACCGGGACCATCCGGTCGGCCCGACTCGGGCCCATCCGGTCGTAGTCGCCCTGGAGGTGATCGGGGCGAAACCACTCGCCGAAGATCCATCCGCCGGGCCGCACGATCTGTCGCAGCAGCTGGTACAGCGCGGGCCGTTCGTCGGGGAGGAGCTGCAGGAAGGTCGCCACGGCCGCGTCCCACTGCCGGTCGGGGGCCCAGGTGCGGACGTCCGCCTGCGTGGTGTCGAGGGGCAGGTCGTGGGCCGTTGCCCACCGACTTGCCGTCGCCAGGGCCTCGTCCGAAAAGTCGACCGCGGTGGTTCGGTGGCCGTGCTCGCGGGCCAGCCAGGCGAGCGTGCGGGCCTCCCCAGCGCCCAGCTCCACGACCTCACTCTTCGGCGGCAGGCGGTGGGCCTCCTTCGCGACGAAGGCGTTGGGCGCGGTGCCAAAGAGATGCTCCTCCCGCTCGTATCGGACGTCCCAGAAGTCCGGCTGGCTGCTCGGTCGCTCGGAATCGGCCACGATGCGGGGGAGGGAGCGCGTTAGGAGGAGGCGGGCGACCCGTCGCCCCGAGCGCGGGGCTCGACGGAAGCCTTGTCGGCGAGCGTTTCGGCCTGCTCGATCAGCGCCTCGATGTGCGAGAGGCCATTCTGCCAGAAGTCCTCGTCCTCCAGGT
>CAZRPQ010000199.1:0-5211 GCA_964601725.1 uncultured Salinivenus sp.
ACATCAACTACACGAAGGAGGCGCTCTTCAACACCTGGAATCTGGTGTTTCTGATTACGGTCGCGGTTGTCTCGGCGGGACTCGGACTCGTAGGCCTCTTTCCGGAGTGGCTTCCCGCACTTGTGCTTCTCCTTGGTGTTGGGGCCGAGTCGCTGTATCTGGGGGTCATGCCGCGAAACGAGCGGTTCCAGCGGTACGTGCGGGCCGAGAAGCGCGCCGAACGCCACCAGGCGCCCTCGCAGCGCGAGATTTTCAGTCAGCTCCGCAATCGGAGCCAGCGGCGCTACGCGAAGCTTCGCAAGCTCAAGGACCAGATCCAGGCGAACTATCAGAAGCTCAGCTACGCCTCCCAGGGCATTCTCAGTAGCCACGTCGACAAGATCGACGGGCTGCTCGACTCGTACCTCGATCTCTTGCACCAGCGGGAGCGCTACCGGGACTTTATGGATAGCGCTACCGAGAATCGGATCCTGGAGTCCATCGAGGCGCTGAAGAAGGACATGGCCGACGACCCTGATCGTGTGAAAGCCGTAAAGCAGCGGCGGCTGAAGGTGCTGGAGCGTCGGCTGGCCCGCTTCCGCAAGGCCCACGAAAACCTCGAAATCATTGGGGCGCAGCTCAGTACCATCGAGGACGTGGTGCGCTACATCCACGAGCAGTCGTGGACCCTGCAAAACCCCGAGGAAGTCACGACGCAGCTCGACACCCTCCTGCAGGAGGTCGAAGAGACGCAGAGCTCCATCCGCGAAATCGAGGATGTCTTTGCCGCTCCGTCGGACTACTTGGACCAGGAGGTCGACGAGGATCTGGAGGCCCTCGACGCCGAGCTGGACGCGGCGACTGAAGAGACTCTCGATCTGCCGGACGAGGAGGTGTCGGCCTCTGAGAAGACGGACGAATCAACGCAGTCCCGCGTTCGCGAGTGATGGAGTTTGGGAACGCAGGGTCGTGACGACCTTCGACCTGTTTGCTTTCAGTTAAGGTGTGCGTTCAGATCTTCACGGCGGTCGGCCGTTCGTTGTCCGCGGTCGTTTTCAGGTGCCCGCAGTTCCCTACGAGGAACCAGCGGTGCCGTCCGCATTCGTCGCCAGGGGCGGCTCCCCACGACGCCCATACGCGAGCACGAGCTTGAGGTGGGCGACGGTCGGCTCCACGAGGCCCAGAGATTCTAGGCGTTCCTGAGGCGTTTCCGGCAGCTTCGGCGGGCTCACGCGACCCATCCACAGCTCCATCTTGTCGCTCAGCGCGTGGGGACCCGGAAACTGGCCGTCCGGCAGGTGGGTCGTGTAAAATTCGCGCTTGCCCTGCAGGCGATCGTGCACCTCCTCGGCCACCCCCGACAGCTCGGGGCGGTCCTCAGCCACCATCGCCTTGCCGATGAGGTAGTTGCGGTACGTAAACGGCAGATCGAGGAGCGTCTCGACGATGGTGGGGGCGCGCTCGGGCTCGTCCTCAAGCCCCACCTCTGCCGCGCGGGCCGTGGCCGTGGCCACGAGACAGAGCGTTTCCTCGGCCACCAGCTCCGGGTCGCTCCCCTCCATGTCGCCGATGCTCTCTAGGACGGCGTGCGTAAGGTCCTGGGTGAGGCCGAGGGCCCCGACAGTGGCAAACGAGGTGAACCGCGCCACTCGGTTGAGGGAGGCATCGAGATCCTCAGAAGGGGCCATGGATGTGAAACAACGGAATCCAGGTGAAGAGGGCCGAGTGCAGTCGGGTCAGGAGCTGTTTCCGTTCTCTGATTCGCTCTTCCAGTTGCCACTCTGACCTCCCGTTTTGGCCCGCAGGTGCACGTCCCCGATGCGGATGTCTTTGGTGACCGACTTGCACATGTCATAAATCGTGAGCGCGGCGATCGAGACCGCCGTGAGTGCCTCCATCTCGACCCCCGTTACGCCGAAGGATTTGGCGAAGGCGCGAATGTCGATGGCCTGCTCTTCCTCGTTGAACGTAAAATCGACCTCGACGCCGTTGATCGTCACGTCGTGGCAGAGGGGGATGAGTTTGTCGGTCTGTTTCGCGCCCATGATCCCGGCGATCTGGGCCGTGGTGAGAACGTCGCCTTTTTCGATGTCGTGCTCCCGGACGCGTCGGAACGCCTCCTCTCCCAAATGGACCTGTCCGACAGCAACGGCAGTGCGGGCGGAGTCCGACGTTGGGGACACGTCCGTCATTCGGACGCCTTCTTCGCGTTCGGGGGGCGTGAGCGTAGAGGAGTCAGGCATGGGTCAATCGGCAAAAGCGCAGTCAGTGAGTCAGAGAAAAGCCTCGGTCTCGACGGTGTCCTCTCCACGGTCTGCTTAGACCGGGACGGACCCCGTCGAAGAACCTAGCTCCGTCCGTTCGAATCGGAAGGGAAACCGTTGGTTTCAACGGGGTGCGACGCCTCAGGCCGTCGGCCAATCGTCTCGTGCGTAGGCTGGCGAGCCGTCAATATACGTTGCAACGACATCCGTGTCGAGAAGACGGGAGGCCGGAACCGTCAAGGGGTTCTGGGAAAGTACCGCAAAGTCGGCTCGCTTGCCTGGGGTAATGGATCCTACGTCGTCCTCCTGAAACGCAGCGTACGCGGCGCCTTGAGTGTAGGCGTAGAGGGCCGTCGTCCGGCGGAGGCGTTCGGAGGGACGCCATCCCCCCTGCGGCTGTCCGTCGGCGTCTTGGCGGGCGACGGCGGCGTGGATCCCCCGGATCGGATCGATGGGCTCAACGGGGGCGTCGGACCCGAGTGCCAGAAGAGCACCACCGTCCTGAAGACTCCGCCACGCATACGCTCGGTCGATGCGATTGGATCCCAGGCGGGCCGGGGCCCACGTCCGATCGCTGGGGGCAAACCCCGGCTGTACGGACGCAATCACTCCGAGGTCACCAAACCGGGACACGTCGTTGGGGTGGACGACCTGGGCATGCTCAATGCGTGGGCGCCGGACGGGCTTCGTGCATGCCTGCTGGGCCTCTTCGTAGGCGTCCAGGACGACCCGATTCGCGCGGTCGCCGATGGCATGTGTGCTCACCTGAAATCCACACTCAACGGCCGCCTGCACGTTCTTCCGAAAGGAGGCCTCGTCGTGGAGGAGCAGACCACGGTTGCCGGGATCGTCGGTGTAGTCGTCGAGCAGGGCGGCGCCGCGACTGCCGAGCGCCCCGTCGGCGAAGAACTTCACCGATTCGACGTTCAGCCGACCGGACGGGTGGTGCAGCGGGCCGTGCTCGCAGAAGTGATCGAAGGCTTTCCCCCGTCCGTTAATCATGGCATACATCCGAAGGGGAAAGCGCTCCGCTTCGATGCGACCCCGGAACCGATGGATCGTGTCGAGGCCGACGCCCGCGTCGTGAAGGCCCGTGATGCCGTGTTGCGCGGTGTGTTGGAGGGCCGCGGACAGGGCCCGCTCCCGTCGCGCTTCGTCCGGCGGTGGAATGTGATCCTCCACGAGCCCCATTGCCGCGTCGACCAGCATGCCGGTGGGCCGCCCGTTGCCGTCCCGGCGGATGCGCCCGCCGTCCGGGTCGCTCATTTCTCGGAGTCGATCGAGCCCCACCGTGGCCGCCAGGGCGGCGGTGTTGGCCCAGCCGGCGTGCACGTCCGTGCGGGTCAGCCAGACGGGCCGCTCGGGGAAGGCCGCGTCGAGGTCCTCTCGGGTGGGGAAGCGCGGGGGCGTCCAGTCGGTCTGGTCCCAGCCGTGGCCCCGCAGCCAGCCGTCGCTCGGCAGGTCGTGGTCGCCCACGAAGGCTTCCAGTCGCTCCACGATGGCGGCCGGGGAGGAGGTGTCCGTGAGATCGGCCCGGCGCAGCGAGAGGCCCAGTTCCTGCAGGTGAGCGTGCGCGTCGATGAAGCCGGGGACGATGGTGCGGCCCGCCGCGTCGATCTGTGGCGCATTCGGGGAGGCCTCCGTGATCTCTGCCGCGTCCCCGACGGTTAGAAATCGACCGTCCCGCACGGCGAGGGCCGTGGCGGTGGGAGCACGGTCGTCGAGGGTGTAAATCTGCGCGTTGTGCAGGAGCAGGTCGGCAGTCTCAGAGCGCATCGATGCACGGGGTTGTCGGGAGACTCAAATGAAAGGACGGTACGTCAAGATCGTACTGTTTTTTTGAAAGCGCTTTTACGTAAAAAAGTAGTGACTGGAAGCGCTTTGCACGGAACGGGGGTTTGATACTAACGGATCTTTCACCCATCTATGGAATCCCTTTACACGGATTGCCCAAAGATCTCCGTCTGCAGCGGCGATAGGTTTCTCGGATGCACGACCTCCATTCGCAAGGTGTACGACACGGACATGGGTTCTTCTTCCCCACCATCCCCCCTCGTGTCCTCCCGTAACCCCGCAGCCCTGGGGCCCCGGCGAGAACGATCGAACTGTGGCGTCGGTGTGCTCATGGATCTGGACGGCGAAAAGAGCCACGCCATGATCCAAGAGGGGCTCGGAGTCCTCGAAAACCTCGATCATCGCGGCGCCCGAGGGGCCGAGCACGACACGGGCGATGGGGCCGGCATTCTGATTCAAAAGCCGCATGCCTTCTTCCGGGATGTCGTATCGGGACTGGGCGACAGAGACTCCTACGGGGTCGGGCAGTTTTTCCTTCCGCCCGACGAGGCCGTTCAGCCCAGGCTCCGCCGGTTCATCGACGAGCGGGTGCAGGCAGAAGGCTTTGAGACCATTGCCTGGCGCGATGTGCCCACGGACGCCTCGGACCTAGGGCCCACGGCCCGCGCCACCGAGCCCGACGTGTGGCAGCTCTTTGTGCGGCCCACCGAGCCGGTGGCGCCGGAGACGCTGGACGCGCAGCTCTACATTCTCCGCCGCCTCATCGAGAACGACGTGGCGGACAGCGACCTGGAGGATAGCGAGACGTTCTACGTGTGCTCGCTGGACCGGCGGAAGATCGTGTACAAAGGCCTCCTCACCAACGCGCAGGTGCGCAGCTACTACCCGGAGCTGTCCGACGACCGCGTGCGGTCGACCCTTGCGCTGGTGCACTCCCGCTTCTCCACGAACACGCTGGGCGCGTGGCGGCTGGCGCACCCGTACCGCAACATCATCCACAACGGCGAGGTCAACACCCTCCGTGGCAACCTGAACTGGATGCGCGCCCGGGAGCAGGATCTTCAGACGGACGCGTTCGGGGACGAGCTCGACCGCATCCGGCCCATCACCACGGAGGCGCAGAGCGACACGGCGGTGCTCGACAATGTGCTCGAATTGCTCGTCGAGAGCGGAC
>CAZRPQ010000200.1:0-5200 GCA_964601725.1 uncultured Salinivenus sp.
ACGCGCTCGTCGATGCGTTTCGCCACCAGCCGTACTTTGCGGCGGCGCTGCTGGCCGGGGAGATGCCGCCGGAGGTGGAAGACGTGGTAGAGCGGGCCGGACTCACTCTGTTTCCCGAGCGGGAGACCGACCTCGAAACGGACTGCTCTTGCCCCGACTGGTCGAACCCGTGCAAGCACATCGCAGCGGTCTATCTCCTGCTTGCCGAAGAGTTCGACCGCGATCCGTTCCTCCTCTTCCGCCTGCGGGGGATGCGGCAGGGCGCCCTCATGGACCGCATTGGGGGCGACGTGGAGGCCGCGCTTGGCGACGCCGACGCGGACGCGCCCACATCGCCCGACACTGAGCCCCTCCGGGCCGACGAGGGTTTCTGGGAGGCCCCGTCCCTCCCCGACGACGTCTACGGCGCCGTCGAGACGCCGCCCTCGCACGCCCCCCTGCCGAAGCAACTGGGCAAGTTTCCGCTCTGGCGGGCCGACGAGCCGCTCGTCGAGGCGCTCGAGCCAGTCTACGAGGCAGCCTCCACCGAGGGGATTGCCCTCTTCGAGGCGGAAGAGACGCTTTCGGACGAGGTGGAAGAGGCATCGACAGTGCCATAGCACAAGCGGGGACGGCCGCAACAGTTGCCGCCACAGCGGATCCCTGTCCTGTTGGGGCCTGGGACGCGTCTGTGGGCGCTTCGACAGTCAGTTCTCCTCCCCGGTCTCGACCCCGAGCATAAATTCCTCCCCGCAAAAGTCGCAACGCAGCTCAATCGCCTTCTGCGGGCCGCTGTCCAGCTCGGTCTCCTGAAACTCGGGCGTTCCGTCGGGCCGGGTGGTTTTGGGCGTGACGTCTTCGAACGCAAAGTCGCCGGTGAGCACGTTCGCGTGCCCGACGGTTCGGTCACACTCAGGGCACGAGAACGGCTGCTTGGCCGAGCCGTTGCCGGTGGAAGATCTGTATGGTTCCATGGTGTAGAAAGCAATTCAAGAAAAGCGGTGGGCCATTGAGGCCCTCACCCCAACGCGCGCCCCCCGTTGTGTGTCCGAACATCCAGCCGGCGCAGGAGCGACGCGGGGCCGGCACTGCCTCAGTGAAGGGCTTCCGGGGTGAATCTTCCCGAATCCGTCGGACACCGACAGCACGGAGGCGGCCTCTTCCCCCCAAGTGCTCCCCGCCAGATCTGGGGGACATGTGCGCCTACGGAGACCGATTGATACCGTTTTGAGTCCATCGTGTCGGCCCGAAAATACACCGACATCGGCAGACGGAAGACGGTCGATTTTTCCATAATCCTATAACGTTCAACGTTTTCGCGTTGCAACGTTTGGCGTCGCGACCTCGCCTGAAAGGGTGCAGATCCTACTGGTTCTGCCGACATTTTTGACTGGAACCCGTATCACCGCCCACCAATCCGAGAGATCTCGGGAACTGGACCGGACGAGGGACTCGCCCCAAACACCGAACGCCGGGCCCTCGAAGAGAGAGGACCCGGCGTTCGTAGCACGGACTAGAAAAAGAGCGGTGCGGGGGGCGGCGGGGCGCTGTGCCGACGTTAGAACGTCTCCAGGTAGCGGTCGAGCTCCCACTGGGAGACGGAGGCGAGAAACTCCGTGTACTCCTGGCTCTTGGCCTGCATGTACTTCTCACTCACGTGTGGACCGAGGGCCTCAAGGATCACGTCGTCTTCCTGCAGGGCCGCAACGGACTGACCCAGCGTGCTCGGGAGCGTCTCGATGCCGCGCTCCTCGCGGTCCGCCTCGGTAAACTCGTAGATGTTTTCCCGAACAGGGCCGGGCGCCTCAAGATCGTTCTCGATGCCCTCCAGTCCCGCCTGTAGCATCACAGCGAGCGCGAGGTACGGATTGCTGGAGGGATCCGGCGAACGGAGCTCGATGCGCGAGGCCGCCGGGACACGCGCGGCCGGCTTGCGCACGAGGGCCGATCGGTTCACGTCGCTCCAGGCCACGTAAATGGGCGCCTCGTAGCCCGGAACCAGCCGCTTATACGAGTTGACGGTCGGATTGCAGATGGCCGTAAGGGCCGGGGCGTGCTCCAAGATGCCCGCGAGGAAGCTGTACGCCGTATCGCTCAGGTTGAACTCGTCGTCGCCGTCGTGGAAGGCGTTCTCCCCGTCCTCGAACAGCGAGAGGTGCGTGTGCATCCCCGAGCCGTTGATGCCGGCGATGGGCTTGGGCATAAAGGTGGCGTGCACGTCGTGGAGTTCCGCGATGGCCCGCACGACCGACCGGAAGGTGGCGATGTTGTCCGCCGTCGTGAGTGCATCGGCGTATTTGAAGTCGATCTCATGCTGGCCGGTGGCAACCTCGTGGTGGCTGGCCTCCACCTCGAAGCCCATCTCTTCGAGCGTGTAGATCACCTCCGCCCGGATTTCCTGCGCGAGATCCTTCGGGGCCAGGTCGAAGTAGCCGCCCGCGTCGTGGGTGTCGGTGGTGGCCCGTCCGTCCTCGTCCTTCTCGAAGACGAAGAACTCGGGCTCGGGCCCGGCATTCAGCTCAAAGCCCATCTCGTCGGCCCGGTCGATGGCTCGTTGCAATACGTAGCGCGGGTCGCCCTCGAAGGCCTCACCGGTGGAGGTGTTGATCACATTGCACATAAGCCGGGCCGACTTGGTATCGTCCCCTCGTCGGCTCCGCCAGGGAAGAATGGCGAAGGTATCCGGATCGGGATCCAGGCGCATGTCCGATTCTTGGATTCGGACGAAGCCCTCGATCGAGGACCCGTCGAAGTAGATCCCCTCGTCGAAGGCCTTCTCGGCCTGATGGGCTGGGATGGAGACGTTTTTGACCGTCCCCAGGATGTCGGTAAACTGCAGGCGCAGGAAATCCACGCCTTCAGCCTCAATCTGCTCAAGGACGTCAGTTTCGGTTGGCATCGGTGGTCTAGGAGTGTTGGTTCAGGGAAAACGAAAGGAGGGAAAATGGCCAGATCGGCGGCCCGCCTAGTCGGCAGACGACTCGGCGTCGTCGTAGTCGTACAGCTCCATCGGCTCGGTGGGCACGGTGCGGGTCTCCTTGAAAGTGCTGAGCACGATGCTCGTGGTGGTCTCACTGACCCCCGGGAGGGCCTGAATCTCGGACAGGAAGCGCTCCAGCGCAGTCGTGTCCGCGATGCGCACCTTCATCAAGTGCGACCCGGCGCCCGTAATGGAGTGTAGCTCCAGCACGTGATCCATGTCTTTGACCTCTGCCACGAAATCGTCGTAGTGCTCCGACCCGTCGACGGACACGCGAATGAAGGCCGTAATGTCGAGCCGCAATCGCTTGGCGTCGACGACGGCCGTGTATCCTTCGATCACGTTCCGCTCTTCGAGCTTGCGCATGCGCTCACTGACAGCCGAGATCGAGAGGTCGACCTCGTCGGCCACGTCGCTGCGTTTCATCCGCCCGTTGCGCTGGAGCAACTCTAAAATCTTTGCGTCGATTTCGTCGAGGCCGCGCGACATGGACTTCATTGTCCTAGTTCTTTTTGTCTCGGACCCACAATACTTCACTTTCTTTGGTTTGTCAAGGGGTTAGTCCTAATAATTTTGCAAAATGGATAAAAACCCTGGATGGAAGCGCTTTCTAAACAGGCGATTCATGCCACCAAAATGCTGGAAGCGGTTCCGAACGAGAGGGGGGACCGCCCGTAGAGAAGATGCGGATCGCATCATGCCGGGCGCTCATTTGTTCGCTTCGGCGGATGCGGCGCACGGGTCCTGGGGCGCACACCACCACGTAGGACTGCACGAACTCGACTCCCCGCTGAACAGTAGGCTACGCACGCCTGCTCTCACTTCCGCTTTCTCACTGGATACGTTCGAGCGCATGTCCCATTTTCTGGTCACTGGTGCCAATGGCCAGATTGGCAGCGAGCTCGTGGAGGTGCTGCGCGAGCGGCACGACCCCTCTCAGGTGGTCCGGCTCGACCTGCAGGCGCCCCCGGCGCCAAACGGCCGTCCGCCGGATGCTCCGTTCGAAGTGGTTGACGTGCGCGACCGGGAGGCCCTCGCCGGGGTCATCACGCGCCACGAGATCGACACGGTCTATCACCTGGCGAGCCTGCTCTCGGCCACCGGCGAGCAGCATCCCGATCGCGCCTGGGACGTGAACCTCGGCGGGCTCAAAAACATTCTCGACCTCGCCCGGGAGCACGACCTTCAGGTCTTTTGGCCCAGTTCCATCGCGGTCTTCGGCCCCTCGACGCCGAAGATTGACACGCCCCAGAACACAGTGCTCGATCCCGCGACCATGTACGGGGTGACGAAGCGAAGCGGGGAACTGCTGTGCCAGTACTACCACCGCCGATACGACCTCGACGTGCGCAGTCTGCGATACCCGGGCCTCGTGAGCTACAAAACGGCGCCCGGCGGCGGCACCACCGATTACGCCGTGGACATGCTCACCGCGGCCGCTGAGGACACCAACTACACCTGCTTCCTGGCGCCCGACGCGCGGCTGCCGATGATGTACATGCCCGATGCCATCCAGGCCACCCTCGCCCTCATGGACGCCGACGACGCGGCCCTGTCGGTGCGCGACAGCTACAACGTCGCGGCGTTCAGTTTCGCCCCGCAGGACCTGGCCACCGCCATCCAGCGCCGCCGCCCAAACTTCTCGTGTACCTACGAGCCGGACGAGCGCCAGCAGATCGCCGACGTCTGGCCCTCCTCCGTCGACGACACCGCCGCCCGGGACGACTGGGGCTGGGCGCCGGAGTACGACCTGGCGTCAATGACGGACGACATGCTTGCGCATTTGCGAGAGGGGGAGAGGGTCAGGGGGGGAGAGGGAGAATGGGAGAGTGGGGGTATGGGGGAACGGGAGAGCGGGAACGTGGGAACGTGAACGAGGCTGCCTTTCCTGCTCGGTGACCTGCACCCATTCGCCCTTTCTCCCATTCGCCCCGTCCCCCACTCCGTCTTCGTCCGGCTCGCCCCTTGAAATCCACCTGCTCACGTAGACTCCGAACCAACCCGCAAAATTGCCATGCCGATGACCGACACCGTCGCGTCTGATTTTCGCGAGACCATCGAGGAAATCAAGAACGCCGGCACCTACAACGAAGAGCGCGTCATTACCTCGCAGCAAGATGCGGACATTGAGGTTGAGGGCGGCAAACATGTCATCAACTTCTGCGCGAACAATTACCTCGGCCTCGCCAATCATCCGGAGATCATGGATGCCGCCAAGCGGGGCGTCGATCGCTACGGCTT
>CAZRPQ010000201.1:0-5193 GCA_964601725.1 uncultured Salinivenus sp.
AGGGTGTCGGAGTCGCGGGTGAAGAACACAAAGTACTCCAGGCGAAGCAGCGGGTCCGGCGGGAGCCCGTCTTTCGCTCGTCCAACGACGACGGCGACCGGACGGCCTTTCCTGGGATATCGGGGGCCCTGACAGACCCGGAAGGTAGAAACGGGAAGATCCATCGCGATGAGACGCCACGCCGTGAAGCAGCGCCGTTTGTGAAACCAGAAGAGTGTGGAAACGCCGAGGGATCGAGCACGCCCCGGGATCTTGACAACGGCCCACTGACCCAGCCCTTTCCTGGAGTCGGCCTGCGCGACACAGGTGTGGTCGTGCGTCGCGCACCGAGCCCCCCGCCTCAACTCGGCCGCCCCCCTCCCGCAACTCGCCCCTCACCGGTCGGTGCCCGGCTGAACCCGGCGTCGTGCACATCCTACGCAACCATCATCAATGCCAGACCTCATGGACATCGATTATCACCTCCGCCACCGCAACGGCGGGGCGCTGTTCAAAATTTCTCCCGAGAAACTCCATCGACGACTCCAATACCTCGATCGAGAGATGGAGGGAGGCATTTCTGCCCGGCAGCGCACCGACACCCGTCCGGGCAGGGACGCGCCGGAGACGATCTACGTGCGGGCTGGACTCGGCGATTCCTCCGAACACCTCATCGCCGTTGAGCGCGAAGACGAGGCTCGCCTCCAGGGTCACGCGTCTTTGAGGTCGGAGCCCGCCGCGATGCCGGTGCCCCGAAGCGCCGAGGCCCTGATCGCCTTCGCGGAGAAGGCCAAGAACGGAGGCAATTACAACGCGGCCAACGCGGCCTTTGCGCTCGTGGTCCACGAGCACTTTCCAGGCGTCGACTGCTCGTTGTCGGTTCGAGAGGACCGCAAAACTCCGACGGGCAACATGACCGATGGCTACTACGACCTCGCTTACGTTCAGGCCGGCGGGGAGGAGAGCTGTATTCCGGTGCCGAAGCTTCGAGGGGAGGTGGCCTACTGGTTTGCGGCCCATGCCGACCGGCGAGAGCCCATCCCTCACGACCGCGACACCTCCGGGGTCGGCCCGACCATTGAGGACTTGGAGACAATGATCGGCTGGGACCCCGTCCGAGAGGCGGCCCTGGCCGTCCTGGCCTGCGACCTGACAGACCAGCGCTACAGCACCCAGTAGGTCAGGAGACGGTGCTGAATGGACCTTAGGCCACGGCTGATCGGCACGTGCTCACCCGTGCCCAACACGACCTGTGGCCCGCTGGCTGTCTGAGGAGCCCTTCCACGTTTGCTGAAAAAGATGCTGATGACAGGCCCTGAAACATTACAGCACCGTGGTGTCGACCAACGAACGGTCTTGAGACTACCCTTGTACTGAAAACTGCAGAGACGGGCGAACTGACTCGTCCCTCGCGGTTGCATCGTGGCGTTCCCAATTCGTCGGCGATCTTCAAGCAGGCGCCTCGTTGAACGCTGGACGTCGCGTGTTTTTCTGCCGGTCGGGCACAACGAGAACTGCCGGTTTTTGTCTGTCCAGGCCTACGTTCTAACTACCTCTCGTTCGCATGAACGTGTATGTTCGCCACTTTTCGACGATCCTCGGCCTCTGCGTTGCCGTCCTGGCCCTCGCGGCCCCGCCCGTCGCGGCTCAGGAGAGCGCAGCCCTGAACGGCTACGTGCGGGACGCCGAAACGGGCGAGACGCTGATCCAGGCCAACGTCATCGTGCAGGGCACGAGCCGCGGGGCGGCCACTAACGACGAGGGCTACTACACGATTCCGGACCTCCCGCCCGGCAGGTACACGGTCCTGTTCTCCTACATCGGCTACCAGAGCCGCACGGAGACGATTAGGCTGGCGGCCGGCGAGGACCGTCGTCTCAATGTCGACCTCCAGCCGGCGGACGTGGAGGGCGAGGGCGTAGTCGTGACCGGTGAAACGGCCGATGCGGAACGCGACCTGAGTGTGAGCCAGGTGGAGACGGCCTTGATCAAGGAGCTGCCGACGGTGCTGCAGCCCGATGTCTTCCGCACCCTCAAGCTGCTGCCCGGCGTCAAGACCGCGTCGGACTACTCCAGTAACCTCTACATCCGCGGCGGAAGTCCGGGCCAGAACCTGATTCTGCTCGACGGCACCACGGTCTACAACCCGACTCACTTCTTCGGCTTCTTCTCTACGTTCAATCCCGACGCGATCAAAGATGTGCAGCTGTACAAAGGGGCCTACCCGGTCGGGTACGGCGGGCGCCTGGGGGGCGTGGTCGACATCCGCAACAAGGATGGCAACCGGCGTGAGACCGGCGGCGGCCTGAGCGTGGGCCTGCTCGCCTCTCGGGCCTACATCGAGGGGCCGTACGGCGGCGAAGGGGACGCGGCGAACGGCTCGTACATGGTCGCCGTGCGGCGCTCGACCCTCGAGCCGGTGCTGGCGGTACTGCGACGCACAAACACGGACGGGATCCCCGACGCCTTCTCGTTCTACGACGTAAACGCCAAAATCAACTACAACGCGGGCCCCGACGACAAACTGTCGCTCGCCCTGTACGGGGGACAGGACCAACTCGACCTCCAGTTCCAGAATGCCGGGCGCTTCGACATCGACTACGGCAACCAGACGATCAGTGCCGATTGGACCCATCTCTTCGGGAGTCAGGCCTTCTCGACCCTGCAGGTAACCGGTTCGCGCTACCAGAGCACCCCGGCGGCCAACATTGCCAACACCCGCTTCGAGCAGACGAACGGGGTCAATGACCTGTCAGTGAACACAGACATCGAGTACACGCCCAGTTCGGCGCACACCTTGAAGGCCGGGGCCGAGTGGAGCCTGCTTTCGTTCCAGCTCCAGGAATCCTTTGACGGCTCCGTCACCTTCGACCAGGACCTTCGCAGCCAGCAGGCGGCCCTCTACGTTCAGGATACGTACGAGCCGGTCGCGGACTGGACCCTGGAGGCCGGCCTCCGGGGTTCCTATTTCCAAAACGGCGACTTCTGGCGCCTGTCGCCCCGCCTGTCGGTTGAGTATTCCGTCTCCCCCTCGGTACGGGTGCAGGCGGCCTACGGACGCTATCACCAGTATATAACACTGGAGACGAGCCAGCTCTTTACGGGCTTCGACACGTGGCTGATGTCCGACAAGGGCGTGCCGCCCGCGTCCGGCGATCAGTTGGCGCTGGGGGTGACCACGCAGTTCGGCGACGGCTGGCGGGCGGAGATCGAAGGCTACGGCCGCACCATGCCCGGCCTGTTCCGGGAAGATCCGTTCTCGTCGGGCAATGCGGGCGTGCCCTACGCCGAGCGGTTTCAGATCGGCGACGGGCGGGCCTACGGGATGGAGGTGCTGCTGCGCCGGAAGACCGGGGACTTCACGGGCTTCCTCAGCTACACGCTGGGGCGCACCGAGCGCCGCTTTCCCAACATCAATGAGGCGGCGACGGGAGGCGCGCAGTACTACACGCCGAAGTACGACCGCACGCACGACCTGACGCTTGTCGCCAACTACCGCCTGACCAGCGCCTGGCGCCTTACCAGCACGTTCAGCTACAGTACGGGACAGCCCTATACCCGTCCGGAGCAGCAGTTCAGCACGGTAGACAGTCCGTTTCAGTCCTCCACCGGCGAACGGACGGTGCTCATCAGTCCCTTTAACAACGCCCGCCTCCCGCCATACCACCGTCTCGACGTGGGCGCGACCCGCACTGGACAATTCTTCGGCATCGCCGAGTATGAGTTCAAAGCACAGCTAATCAACGCGTATTCCCGGCGCAATATCTGGTTTTACCAGTACGAGCGCCAGGACGATGGGCGCCTCGAGCGCACCGAGGTCCCCCAGATTCCGGTCCCCATCCCCAACCTGTCGCTCACCCTCACCTTTTGATTGATCTGCGGGCCCCACCGCCAGCCCGCATGCCCTGTCCTCCCTTGACCCCCATTCCGCATGCGACGCGTTGCACTCCCCGCCATCCTCGTTCTCGCCGTCCTGGTCGGCTGCGATACGACCGCCCTGGAGCCCGAGTCCCAGGTCGTCGTCGAGGCCTACCTGCAGGCCGGCGCGCCCCTGGACTCTGTTCGCGTCACGCGCACGGCGAACGCAGACGAAGCCTACTCCCCCGAGAAGGCGGCCGTCCAAGGGGCAGAGGTGGTGGTGCAGCGACTGGACAACGACGGGGATGTGGCCGTGACTGTGCCGTACACAGAAACAAACACGACGGCGGGGCTTTACGCGCCGGAAGCGGCGCTGACGGTTGCGCCACAGGCCACCTACCGGCTGGAGGTTACTACACCGGAGGGCACCACCGTCACCTCGACGACCACCGTGCCGGCCCCCGTCGAGGCTGTGCGGACCGAGAACGATACGACGGTGTACCCGAGCGATGAGCGCTCCGCTCCCCCGCAGTTCGAGCTCACGATTCGGCCCGGGCCGTCCACCCTGGAGCGCCAAAACGTGTACGTTCTCACGTCGCGGTCCCTCCTCGATTTTCAGGCCCTCCCGACCAATCCGTCCGACAGCACCTTGGGGCGCCTGCTGACTCCGTTCTATCTTGACCAGTACGATGCAGACAGCGACACCCTCGCGTCCTTCCGCGTAAACTCGTCGGGGCTTCTCAACGAGTCCAACTTCACCCGCAACGAGGACGGCACCGTCAACATCACGCTTCCCTGGCTCGCCGTGGCCTTCTACGGGCCGAACCAGGTCCGTGCGAGCGTAGTGGACAACAACGTCTACGATTTTTTGCGCACCCAATCGGCTCAGCAGATGAGCCTGGCCCCCGGCGAGATCCCAAACGTCATCGAGCACGTAGAGGGCGGGACCGGCGTCTTTGGCAGCTACGCCCAGGCCGGCGGCACGGCGTTTATCCGGCCCCCGATCCCCCCGTCCGGCGACGGCGCATCGCTACGCCGTTGACTCCGTCTCCGCCGCGCACGACCGCACGCCCTCCAGCAGCCGAGGGTCGTGCCGGCTGCCCTGCCGCCCCCTCCGGCAACACGGCGACTCGCGCAGCTCCGTATCGCCGCGGGGGCGCCGACGGGGCCTTGGCCAGCAAGGCCTCAGGCCGGGGCGGGGGGCACCGGGTCGTCGTACCCGTCGTCCTCCGCGTCCCCCTCCGACTCTGGTTCTTGCCCCGTCGCGGATTGGACCTCGTTCCAGGTATCGCTGCGCACGAGGAGCTCTTTCGCTTCGGCGAGGGACACGTCGAGCACGTCCAGAATCATCCGCAC